>NZ_DDKA01000034.1:0-102919 GCF_002339225.1 Sphingobacterium sp. UBA2610 | reverse complement strand
TTTTCCCCTTTTTAGTTTTATTGCCGAATGGATAATAGCGATTACATAACCAATCGTGACTTAAAGACGATCTGTTGATCGACAATTTCGGTATTGTCAATGCGTTCAAATAAGATTTCAGCGGCTTTACGCGCTTGCATGCCTGGAAATTGCTCTATGCGCCCCATTGGCGGATTTTCCATATATTGCCATAACGGATAGTTGGCATAACTAATAAAGAAAATATCTTGATTTAAGACAAGACCCTTTTGTCTGGCTGCTTTCATCAAATCAAGTGTAACAAAGTCATTAAAAGATATAATGGCTGAAGGCCGCTCAGACATCGCGAATATATGATCCATCGCTTTCTCGTTTCCTTCCGTACTCAAATCCGTTTCGATGATATTCTTCTCCAGAATATCCATCCCATTCCTTTTCATTGCCGATAGGTAAGCTACTTTTCTGTCTTCACTAGCGGGCAGTGTTTTCGGCCCATTTACAAGCGCGATAACTTTGTGTCCACGGGCTACGAAGGCGTCCACAGCTTCGTTCATACCCGTAGAAAGATCACTTTGTACTTTATTGATATTGGGTAAACTAGGCACACAGTCAAAGAAAACAATCGGGATACCGGACGATTCCAATTTCTCAATAAATTCCAAATTGGTCGTCTTTTTACCTATAGACATTAAAATCCCGTCAACACGATGGTTTTTAAATGTTTTTAAAATTTGCTCTTCCCGATCAGGATCATCCAAGGATTGCCCCATCAGAACTGTATATCGGTGTTCTGATGCAACATTTTCAATTTCACTAATGGCGAAAGAAAAAAACGGTTCAGACAAACTCGGTAAGATTACAGCAATCGTAAAAGTTTTACGCTGCTTGAAGAATATAGCCGTCTGATTGGGTTCATAATTCAATTCTTCGGCCATTTTTTTAACCCGCATTGTTGTTACCAGTCCAATACTTGGGTGATCATTCAATGCTCTAGAAACTGTCGAAGGACTGATTTTGAGCTTCTTGGCAATTTCTTTAATCGTGGCAGGCTTGTTCACTTTATTCATAAATCCAAGGGCTTTATATAAAAATAGGGCTTTTATATCCCTAATCATAATTTTTTCTCAACAATATCGACAACGACTTTAATGGCAATTATTGTTGGTAGATTCAACAAAGATACTGACTGTAAACTTAGTCTACAAATTGAATTGCAGCCGTTTCAACGGTAAACTCCTTGGCGAGGAACTCCAATGGATCAATTTCCCTAAAAACAAGTTCATCTTTAAAATAAACCTTTATATCATCCCCATATTCACCCCAATCCACAAATTTAACTTTATTGAGTTGTTCTAGCGGATTTCCTTTCGTCAAAATACATACATGTTTATCTGCCGCTTTTAATTGCTTAAACAGCGTATTAATATGATCAAACAAATGTAACCGTAGCGGCAAAATTGCATTGACATGAAGCCGCTCAAAATTCTCTTTATATTTTGGATCAAATCCAAAAGTTTGCTGCGCATGTTCGAACAATAAATACTCACCTTGATGCTCAAGGTGATTTTTCATAAATTGAACCAAATCTGCTTGCGCAGGAACAGTCTCTGTAAATTCTATAAAACTAGCAAAAAGATAATATACTTGAAGTAAGTAATCCTTTTTAGGAAAAACAACATCATCCAATTCAAAAACATATACCTTTTTATCTTCTGGAAACATCATGATAAGTAAAAGCTTAAAATTAAGGGTTGTGTCGACATCGTTAAAACCTTAATGACACTGGCCACAACAATAAGATTCTATTTGGACACACAGATTAGCGCTAAGTCCTCGCCTGAATCCGAAGTGACAAACAATCCATCCAATGGCCTGTCAAATCTCGTCGAATCCAATAAATTGTTCCCCTTCGAAAGGAGTTTATAAGGCAATTCAGCAGGTGGATTTTCCATAACAGGAATAGTTTCAAGCTGCTGTTTATCGGGGACAAGAACGGAGATCTGATATTCCTCAAATAAAACCTTGGCAGTGGACAATGGCTCCAGCTCAAAACCACCCAGAGGCAAAACATAATCAACCTCTTGGTCTAAACTTAATTTGAGTATCTCATGCGCAAAAGTAGGAAGAAGACCTTTTGGAATTTTAGCATATTTCCCTGAGGCTAAAAGCAATTCGGGAATATCTTCTGAACTTGCATATAATATTTCGAAATCAGTCCCAAGTCTTTTAGCGATACGCATCGCCAAAGGTCTGGTCCCGAAAGTTATGAGTATTTTCTTCATTAAAAATATAATTATAATCCCGATTACTGTTACACGACTAACCCATCGCGCATATGAATCGTTCGATCCGAAATTCGGGCAAGCTCCTCATTATGAGTAACGATAATAAATGTCTGTTGAAATTTATGTCTAAGATCAAAAAACAATTGATGTAAAGCTGCCGCGTTCTCTGAGTCAAGATTACCCGAAGGTTCATCGGCCAAAATAATGGAAGGATCATTGATCAAAGCGCGGGCCACAGAAACGCGTTGTTGTTCGCCGCCAGACATTTCAGCGGGCTTGTGGTCAATACGATGAGAAACCCCCAATAATTCCAGCAATTCTCTTGCTTTAGCTTCCGCCTCGGATCTCCCTTTTCCCTGAATAAAAGCTGGAATACATACGTTTTCCAAGGCCGTAAATTCAGGCAGCAAATGGTGAAATTGAAAAACAAAACCGATATGTTCATTACGGAAAGCACTGAGCTTTTTAGCATTCAATTTTTGAACATCAACACCATTGATGAAAACTGTTCCCTGATCAGGCTTATCCAAGGTACCAATAATATGCAACAGTGTACTTTTTCCAGCTCCTGAGGCACCAACAATACTGACGATTTCCCCTTTTTCAACAGCGATATCAACACCTTTCAAAATTGGTAATGATCCATAAGCTTTGTGAATTCCTTTGGCATGTAACATCATAGGACAAAGATAAATAAATTTACGATACCACGAGTTTGAATAAATAAGCTGTTATTTCTCTATTCCAGCCATTTTATTTTGTCTAAATGTCAAAAAATAGATAAAAGAGCAACTTATCCCTTGTCTTATCCCCCAAAAAATTATATTTTTACGCCAAATATTTTTGCAAATGAACATTCACGAATATCAAGGAAAGCAAATACTAAAGAGCTTTGGTGTGCGCGTACAGGAAGGTATCGTAGCAGATACTCCAGAGCAAGCTGTGGAAGCGGCCAAAAAAATGAAAGAAGACTACAATTCTGATTGGGTTGTTGTTAAAGCTCAAATTCACGCTGGTGGCCGTGGTAAAGGTGGTGGTGTCAAGTTGGCTAAGAACTTAGATGAAGTCAAACAAAGAGCAACTGACATCATTGGCATGCAATTAGTAACGCCTCAAACTGGACCTGAAGGTAAAAAAGTAAACAAAGTTTTGGTAGCTCAAGACGTTTATTATCCAGGCGAGAGCGAAACAAAAGAATTCTACATGTCTGTATTATTAGACCGTGCTAAAGGACGTAACATCGTTATGTACTCTACAGAAGGTGGTATGGATATCGAAGAAGTTGCAGAAAAAACACCACACTTGATTTTCAAAGAAGAAATCGATCCAAAAGTAGGCTTACAAGGATTCCAAGCACGTAAAATTGCTTTCAATCTTGGTCTTTCTGGTGCTGCACACAAAGAAATGGTAAAATTTGTTGCTGCTCTTTACAAAGCATACGATTCTACAGACTCTTCTATGTTTGAGATCAATCCGGTATTAAAAACTTCAGACGACAAGATCTTAGCAGTTGATGCGAAGGTAAATCTTGATGAGAACGCTTTGTACCGTCACCCAGATTACGCTGCTATGCGTGACGTAACTGAAGAAGATCCGACGGAAGTTGAAGCTGGTGAATCAAACCTTAACTACGTTAAATTAGATGGTAACGTAGGTTGTATGGTAAATGGTGCTGGTTTAGCAATGGCTACAATGGACATCATCAAATTAGCTGGTGGTGAACCTGCAAATTTCTTGGACGTAGGTGGTACTGCTAACGCTGAAACTGTAAAGGCTGGTTTCAATATCATCTTAAAGGACCCTAACGTAAAAGCGATCTTAATTAATATCTTCGGTGGTATTGTTCGTTGTGACCGTGTTGCTCAAGGTGTAATTGATGCTTACAGCGAAATCGGTAACATCCCTGTTCCAATCATCGTTCGCCTTCAAGGTACGAATGCTGAAGAGGCTAAAAAATTAATTGATGAGTCCGGTTTACAAGTTTATTCCGCAATCTTATTGAAAGAAGCTGCTGAATTGGTAACAAAAGTATTAAAAGGTTAGTTCCTTTAATCATCATAACAAAAAGCGCGGATTAGTTATAATCCGCGCTTTTTTGTTTCTATCGGCTATTTCTGTACGCCACAACGAAAAAAAAGCACTTCCTACCGATCCGATATTTCATAGCAAAGTGAGCTATGTGTCGTTTCCCCTGCTTTGCGTTTTCACCCATCTTTATTTCAGAAAATATTTTTCCTTTGCACATTAACGAACCATCTTCAAGTGAATTAAATCAACATTTATAACCAATAAACCAACAGAATAGCTTATTTTTGTATTGCTTTTCTAACAAAGCATCTTTTACAAGTCAATCTCCAAAAATTAAGATGGAACACACAAGAATAAAGGAACTATTGAATGCCACAGAATTTGGCAAAGAGGTCGTTGTTAAAGGTTGGGTAAGAACTTTCCGTAACAATCAGTTTATAGCAATCAATGACGGTTCGTCAATCAATAATATTCAAGCAGTAGTCGATTTTGAAAATACACCTGAAGATATCTTAAAACGGATCACCACTGGAGCAGCAGTTCGCGTAAAAGGTCAATTGGTAGAATCACTGGGTAAAGGGCAAAAAGTTGAGGTTAAAGCGACAGAAGTTAGTATTATTGGCGACTCTGATCCCGAAAAATATCCATTACAGCCCAAAAAGCATAGCTTAGAATTTTTACGTGAAATTGCGCATTTGCGTTTCCGTACCGGAACATTCAATGCGGTTTTCAAAGTGCGTAATGCTTTAGCATTTGCAGTACACAAGTTTTTTCAGGAAAATGACTTTGTCTACATGCATACACCAATCATCACAGGTTCGGATGCGGAAGGTGCTGGAGAAATGTTCCAGGTTACAACCTTGGATTTAAAAAACCCGCCACGTAAAGAAAATGGAGATATCGATTTCAAAGAAGACTTCTTTGGGAAATCGACGAACCTTACTGTATCAGGCCAATTAGAAGGGGAGCTTGGCGCTATGGCCTTTGGAAACATCTATACGTTCGGCCCTACATTTAGAGCGGAAAACTCAAATACAACACGTCACTTAGCCGAATTTTGGATGATCGAACCAGAAATGGCTTTCTATGAATTGGAAGACAATATGGATCTGGCCGAAGCTTTGCTGAAATATGTCATCAAATACGCTTTGGAAACTTGTCCAGAAGAAATTGAGTTCTTAACAAATCGCTTAATGGAAGAAGAGAAATCAAAACCAGCTGCGGAACGGTCAGAATTAAACCTGGTAGAGAAATTGAACTTTGTTTTAACAAACGATTTTGAACGCGTAACCTATACAGATGCCGTTGAAATATTAAAGCGTAGCAAACCAAACCAGAAGAAACAATTCAAATATTTAATTGATGACTGGGGAGCTGATTTACAATCGGAACACGAACGTTATTTGGTGGAAAAACACTTCAAAAAACCTGTTATCTTAACAGACTATCCACGCGAAATCAAGTCCTTTTATATGAAGCAAAATGAGCCGGATGCACAAGGAAGAAACACAGTCCGTGCCATGGACATTCTTTTTCCAGGTATTGGTGAAATGGTCGGTGGTTCGCAACGTGAAGAAAATCTTGATCGCTTACTCGATCGCATGGCTGAAGTTGGTATTCCTGCAGAAGAAATGGAGTGGTTCTTGGATACACGACGCTTTGGTTCAGTCCCACATTCAGGATTTGGTGTAGGCTTTGAGCGCTTGGTATTATTCACAACCGGAATGACAAATATCCGCGATGTAATACCATTTCCGCGCACACCGAAAAACGCAGAATTTTAATCTAAAGAACAACAGCCAAAACAAAATATTTTGGCTGTTGTTCTTTTATATATAGTGTATCTGAATGCAGATAATAACCATTGCCCTATTGACATCCTACAATAGGGCCTGAGATTAGACCTAATTCAGGTGCTTAACAAAAATAAAAATGCTCATTAAGATATATAACGATAACCCCAATCCCAGGGCAATAGAACAGGCAGTTGATATTCTTCGCCGTGGTGGTGTAATTATCTACCCTACCGATACCGTATACGGTATTGGCTGTGATATCACGCAACAAAAAGCCATAGAACGCTTATGTGAAATTAGGGGGCTAAAACCAGAAAAGGCGAACCTATCATTTATCTGCTATGATTTAACAGATATTTCGCAGTACACAAAATCCTTCGATACCTCCGTATTCCGTGTATTGAAAAAAGCATTGCCAGGACCCTTTACTTTTATTTTTAACGCAACAACTAAAGTCCCTAAGCTCCTAAGTTCCAAAAAGAAGACCGTGGGTATCCGTGTTCCAGACAATAATATTGTTCGTGAAATTGTCAGACAATTAGGCAACCCTATTGTGACAGCCTCCATTCACGATGAAGATGAAATTATTGAATATTCTACCGATCCAGAATTAATTCACGAAAAATACGAAGATCTAGTTGATGCTGTTATAGATGGCGGTTATGGCGATAATGTCGCATCTACCGTGGTTGATCTTACAGAAGGAACTTTTGAAGTAATTCGTGAAGGAAAAGGTGACTTGGAGCAATTCCTATAAAAACCAACTTTCAATAGAAATTCTACATACTGACCTATTTGCAAAATTTTCCCCAGCGTCATTGTTGGTAATTTGTGCATAAACTACTCCCGTCAACATACTTATTAACAAAACAAGCTACTTATTAACATAGAGAATGTTAATAAGTAGCTTAATGACCTATGCGCATCAACATAAAATGTGCACAAGTAACCACTTATCAACATGAAATTGTTAATAACACAAATTAACAGGAGTCAAAAAAACACCAAAATGTGTATAAGTAGGGGGTTATACACATAAAAATGTGTATAAGTTAGCGGTCATCGACAAATTTGTTAAATAGCGTGTTTATAAAAAAGCTATACTAACAGATCCCTGTGGAAAGTTAAGAACTATATGCTATCCGTCTTTTTATCGCTATGTTGAAAAGGTCAAATCTGCGCTTTGTTTCTATAAGTAGTTTTCAGAAAAGGAAAAAACAATCCAAAACAACTCAACCTTGGACAAATCTAACCTGTGCATTTCCGACCGGTTGCTTTTCAAACTGTTTGATAGTTGGGCTCCATTCCTCTTCTGCTGTCGCGTCAATGAGAATACTCGTTTTAATTCAATACGCTCGAAGTTTGAGAAAAGTTTTAAGGCACTAGCCTCAGATATAGGGAAAAAATATTAAAAGAGTTGCTCTAACATGAAAGGAGGTTTTATAAAATCACGACTTCTTCAATAATGACGTGACCTACATATTCATTTACTCTTCCTAGAATTTGTCTTCGCATAAGCGCCAATTCATTCTTAATAACAGCAGACTCAACACGTACGAACAGTTTTTTATCCCGAACATATAGCTGCTGCGTGCGATTAGCAATAGCTTTACCAATTAATTGAGGCCAAACAGATGCGATCGAAGTTTCATCAAATTTCCTTCGTAGCTTATAAGCCTCCAAAAGACGCTCAACCCCCTCTTTAATCGTCATATCGTCGCTCGATCGAATGAATTCTAGGCTTTTTTTAGTTTGCTTCTTATACATTGACTTGTCCTCCTTCAATATCAAAGATACGAACAGGGCGGCTGATTTCGTCAAAGATTCGCTGAATTCTCATGGAATCTGTATCCGTCAGGAAAATCTGTCCAAAATCATCTTCTGAAACCATCTGCATCAATTTATGTGTACGGCGATCATCAAGTTTATCAAAGATGTCATCCAAAAGAAGTAAAGGCTTAAAACCCTTTTTCTGTTGTAGGTAAGAATATTGCGCAAGCTTCAGTGCAATTAGAAAAGATTTTTGTTGGCCCTGGGAGCCAAACTTTTTTAAGGGCATTCCACCGTGAATGGTAAAGATTAGATCATCTTTATGTATTCCCTGAGTTGTGCGTTCCAGAATACGGTCACGTTCCAAATTCTTCTCCAAAATATTTAGAAAAGTATCAGCCATTAAAGGCGATTCATAGTGTAAGTGAACAGACTCTGCATCCTCGGTAAGGAACTGATAGTGTCGATCAAACTCTGGCTGAAATTCCTCCATAAAAGACCTTCTTTTCTGGAAAATAATATTTCCTACTTCTTCAAGTTGAAAATTGAGAATTTCGATTAGGCCTAGATCCAATACACTGGTTTGACGCGCTTGTTTAAGGAGACTATTACGTTGGGCTAAAAACTTATTATAAATAATTAGGGTATCTAAATATTTATTATCTGTCTGGGAAATCACATTATCGACAAACTTTCTGCGCTCTTCACTCCCATCTGTTACGATGATACTATCATTGGGGGATATCATGACCAAAGGAAATAAGCCGATATGGTCAGCGAGTCGGGGATAATCCTTTTTATTTTTTTTGAACTGCTTTTTCTGATTTTTCTTAAGGCTACAAGAAATGAAATCACTAATTGATTCTTTATCAAACTCACCCTGTACCATAAACCAGTCATTACCTGATTTGATATGCTGCGAATCAATTGGATTGAAATAACTTTTACAGAGTGATAAATAGTGAATCGCATCCAAAAGATTGGTTTTACCAACACCATTATTCCCTGTAAACGCATTTACCTCTGGAAGAAATTCCAAAGATGATTCCGAGTAATTCTTGAAATTCAGAACAGAAAGTTGCTTCAGCCACATAGCACAAAGATACGCTATTTGGGTTGCTAAAAATTATTTTATTTCCTCAAAATCCACAAACTCACCAGCAGTTTCAGTCCCTTTGCGTTCAGGGCCATCCTTCGGTGGAATGTAATCGACATGTACCTTTCCTTCGGGCTGAGACCTTTTACTTTCCTGTTGTCCTTGACCATTAAACTCATAATAAAATGTACCGCCTGATCCTTGGCTACCGTATGCTCCACCCTGCTGCTGCGCTTTTTTCATCAACTTTTCAGCTGCCTTACGCATTGCAAATGGTAAAAATAATCTAAATAAGAATCTTACTACAAAGTAAACAGCGAATGCAATAAGTATAAATTTTAAAAATGCCATAGTTAATTCGTTGCTATTTTCTCAAATTTAACCAATAACTCGATAAACAGTTGTCTTTAAAATGTCAGATAAGAATTTATTAACAAATTTTAAGACTTTCCTAATCGCCCTTTTGTTTCCATAATTACTCGATAGAGCTCTTCCTGGCGCTGTGTTCCCAATACGTAGGTAAGACCATCTTTATCTGTTAAAAAAACAGCATTTTTGCCACCAGCAAAGAATTTAATCTTTCCTTTTGTATGCAGATTATAAACCGGATTATTGAAAAAGAATGTGCTATAAGGCGCCTTTTCTATTTTTGTAATAGAGGCAAGATCGATTTTGACGACACGAGTAGACCATAGTCCACTAATCAGTATATGGTCTTGAAATACTTCCGTACGGAATAATACCATATACATCATGACAATGGACGTGATGATAATACCTACTCCTACGATAAAGAACAATTGACTCGATATCAAATGGTCTAAATTCAAATAAAATGCTGTGAAGCAAAAAAGTACGAGCACCAAACGCACGCTTATCCAAACACGGTCACGACCTAAATATTGATTTTCCGAATAAAGTACACCTTCTTTCATTTACTTAAGATTTAGCTATTAATTTGGAGACTTCACACCATTGTTTTCTAATAGCAGAGCTTCTCAATAACTTCGTTTTTACTTCTATAGATTTTGTCACCTCCAGGACCCATTGTTTGGACTACCAACCATATGGCATTAATTCTCAAAACAGAGACCCTTGGCGCTGATTAACATCAGCAATTTTTTGCTGCTAATCAGTTCTGCAAACTAAAGTAAGGACTTTTTTTGTATTGGCGGTAATTTTATAACGATTGTCCATGCGATATTTGGCTACCCACAGGATATCTCCATTTCCATTCACCACGATCGGAATATTTTCTTTTTCAAATAAGCTGATCTTCTTATTGATAAAAAAATCACTCAACTTCTTCCGCCCTTCCATACCTAAAGGATAAAAGCTGTCGCCAACTTTCCAAGATCGAATCGTGAGCGGGAAAACTAATACATCATAATCCAGCTTTGCAACCTCACTCGCTTTGACGATAGCTAGATCCGCAGAAACATTGGCATGAAAACAATAGTGCTTCCACTCCACAGTCGAAGTTTCGGAGGTGATTAAAGCCTCGTCGGGAGAAATAAATTCCTTTTCACGAATAAAAAGCTCATTTCTATCCAAGAGCATATGGTAGGCATCGGATTGAAAAATACGCCCAGACTCTCTTGTCCAAGCCTGTTGAAGATCGCTTAGTACCGCCTTTGAGAAATTAAAAGCCGAAAACAACTCATAGAGTAAAGGCAAATTATCCATATAGGGTTCCAGGTCTTCTTTCCGAACTCCCCAGCCCTCATCTATAGGATAAAACAGCTTTCTCCGTATAGGCTCCACAAATTGCTGCAACAGCTGATAAGATTCCTTAAAATGATTGATATTCTGCTCGAAGACTATCTCAAAATCTGGCTGAAGTTTTTTAAAATGTGGGATGATATCAATTCTTATTTTATTACGCGCATATTTTGTTGAAAAGTTGGACTGATCGTCTCGATAAGCAATCCCATACATATCAACAAAATGTTCTATCTCGCTTGCTTTCAGAAAAAGTAGTGGCCGAATGATGCGTTCCCGTATAGGGAAAATACCCTGGAGTCCTTGGAGACCGGTTCCACGTGAAAGGTTTAGGAGTACCGTTTCGATATGATCGTTCAGATGCTGAGCTACTGCAATTCGGTCGAACTGCAGCTCATGGCGCAATTTCTCAAACCAAGCATAACGAAGTTCCCGTGCCGCCATTTGAGTCGAAATCTGATGGTCCTTTGCGTAAGCTTGTGTCTCAAAGTGCTTCACGTATATTGGAACATTATTTTCCGCTGCAAATTTTCTGACTAGAGCTTCATCCGCTTCCGATTCCGCCCCCCTTAATTGAAAATTGCAATGTGCAATAGCAATCGTATACCCTGCTTTTGCAAATAAATGTGCCATTAACATCGAGTCCTTCCCCCCACTCACCGTAAGCAATATTTTATCATGAGGCATCAACAAATGCTCCTTTTCAATATAGCCCATTAGTCTTTCCAGCACATTCATAGAACAAAGTTACGGTATATTTTGTCCGAATGATAAATTCAACTCTTAAAATTTGTGAAATCCAGTGAAGTAGCAATTAAAATCCATATTTTTGCCCTTGTGAAACAATACATTTATACACTTATTGTATTTATTTTAACTGGCTTGTCGGTCCAAGCACAGAAACAGGATGAACTAAAGCTTCTTTCGTCATCCCATATTATTACTGGGAAAGACGGCAATATTTTGTTTTACCGTCCAGTCTATGAACATGTAGGTTCAACGCTATCATCAGATAGTGGCTATTTACATAAAGACAACATTGGCCGACAATTTTTTGAAGCCTTTGGAAACGTAATCATTACTCAACCCGACGGGACACAGATATTTTCCAATAAATTACATTATGAAGCAGCAATGCAGCTCGCTACGCTTACAGACGCTGTTCGAATGGTCAGCACTAGTGGATCGGTATTAACGACCGATCATCTTGTCTACAATATGCGAAGTAAAATCGGTAATTATTACAGCGGCGGGCGTATTCTATCAGGAAGCGATACAATTACAAGCCAGCGAGCTACTTATTTCGAAAATACAGGGGAATCTTATTTCAATCAAAAAGTTGTGGTTCGATCGACCAATGTAAAAGTCTACACAGACTCCATGAAATATAATGGTAATACACGCATTACTGATTTCTATGGTCCCACGAATATCAAGGGAAATAAAGGGGAAAACCTGTATACTGAAAAAGGCCGATACCATATGGCAACGGGCCAGGCTTATTTCTCTAAAAACAACCTCTACACAGAAGGGACAAAGTTTCTTAAAGGAGACAGCCTATTCTACGATAGACAAGTGGGAATCGGTAAAGCCGTAAAAAATGTGGTCTTTGTTGATACCTTAGACAAATTTTACGCCTATGGTGGATTTGGTTTGTACAACGGGAGGAACGAATCCATTACAATGACAGACAAACCCCTGATTATTTCGGTGGTCAAAAAAGATTCAACACAAAAAGATTCTGTATCTTCTTTGTCTCCTGCCCAACAAAAATCGGAGAAAGAGCGAAAAAATGAAGCCAAGGAATTGAAGAAGATTGAAAAAGAACAAAACAAAGATGAACTCAAATCAAATAAAGCCACATCGCAAGTTGTTCTAGAAGAAAAGGAACATCCAGGTAAGAATATCAAAAGCGATAATAGTAAAACCCTTAAGGCTGATTCACAAGTCGATTCTGTTTTTATGACAGCCGACACCCTCTTCTCACAGATGATATTTCGCCGAGATTATATTGCAAAAGATTTTAAATTGAATCGTGAAGGTGGGGCTATTGAAGATGACAATGAAGTGGATTATGGTGACCAGGATTCCAGCTCAACAACAGTTGATTCTACTGGTACATCAGATAACACAAGAGTTAACCTTCACAAGGGAATAGACAGTTTGTCTAAAAAAGACAGTGACAAACCGGTTCTTGAAAAGAGCATTAAAAAAGTACAAGATACACTTATAAATAAAAAACCGATTGCACCAAAGAAAACGCCAGTTATTGTCGGCGATCAAAACAAGATAGAAATTGAAAAAAACCTCAAGGCTGATAGTGTTTTGCGTAAAAAAGCGATCATCCCCAAAGGCGGTGAATCCGATAAATTGATGGGAGCAGCTTTAAAAAATGCCCAAGAGAATAGAAGAGATTCTCTTGCACAGGATACTGCTAAAACACGGATTATAAAAGCCTACTATAATGCACGATTATTTAAATCAGACTTGCAGGCTGTAGCAGATTCCATGTATTATGGTATGCAAGATTCGATGTTCAGGCTGATGGGAAAACCAATGATGTGGGCCGAAAACTCACAAATCTCCGGAGATACCATATTTTTACAGGTAAAGAATCAGAAATTGGACAATTCCTTACTCGTCGGTAATGCTTTCATGGTGAACGCAACAAGCGACTCATTAAAGTTCAATCAGATTAAGGGTCGTAAGATTACCAGCTTTTTCACCAATAACCGTATGGAACGTTTGTTTGTTGATGGCAATGCAGAAAATATCTTTTACAATATTGATGAAAAGACCAATGTAACCACTGAGCTTGTACATGATCGAAGCAGTCGTTTCAAGATCTTGATGGAAGATAATAAGTTGAAGGAATATGTATCTATTCGAAAAGTGGATGGCAAAGTCTATCCCATTGCTGAAGTCACGGCCGACAAAGAATTTCTTCCGAATTTCACCTGGCGTCCCGAAGATCGACCTAAATCAAAAGATGATTTATTAAATCGAAAAAGGGATCTTTCAAAAGCGTCATTTACGGTTCCGACTGCACCAGAAGGTGAAGAATCCGGGACAATGAAGTCTATTAAAAAAGGCGATAAAACAACGACCCCTCAAAAAGGTGCCGCTAAGAAAGCTGGTGCTACCGAAACGCTCGAGGAAGAAAAAGAGGTGGGCGCTGCAAACAATAAAACAAACGCTGTAACCAAAACAGCTAAGCCGTCTGAAACAACGGATAAAGTTAGCGCTACAAAAACAAATGTAAAGACCGCAACCGACAAAGCAGCTGCAAAGTCTGACTCAACAACCAATAAATCGGCGATAATACCTGCTCAAGATAGTATTCAAACAAAAGTAAAAGCTAAATAACCGCCAATACTGAGTCGCACAGAAAAGCAGCGCAAAACAAATTGTTTTGCGCTGCTTTTTTAATTTAAGGCTATCTCCT
The DNA here is from genome assembly GCF_002339225.1 of Sphingobacterium sp. UBA2610. NCBI lineage: Bacteria > Pseudomonadati > Bacteroidota > Sphingobacteriia > Sphingobacteriales > Sphingobacteriaceae > Sphingobacterium > Sphingobacterium sp. UBA2610. Next base: position 88,798 of record NZ_DDKA01000034.1, on the reverse strand, counting down.
GATCGTATCAGACGCACTCATTCCTTAGCTCAGAGAAATGAAAATTTCTATTTATAACTCAAATGAGGTAGTTATTAACCTATTTCGTTTTTAAATATGTAGCAAGTTTACCAACAGCAATCGCTCGATGGCTAATGCTATTTTTTTCTGCCGCTGTCATTTCGGCAAACGTCCTATCATAGCCATTCGGAATAAAAATGGGATCATAACCAAAGCCATCAATACCTCTACGTTCTTCAATAATTTTCCCCTCGATACTGCCTTCAAAAAAGTGCTGCTGCTCATTCAAATATAATGAAATAACTGTTTTGAATCTCGCTGTACGATTGGGGTTATCGCTTAATTTTTGTAGGACAAGATCAATATTCTTTTCCATATCCCTTGATCCCGAATAACGTGCTGAATAAACTCCCGGTTCTCGATTTAATGCATCAATTTCCAAACCTGAGTCATCTCCAAAACAGTAAAGTCCATATTTATTAACCAAATAGTCTGTTTTCTGCTTGGCATTTTCCTCAAAGGTCTCTCCTGTCTCTGGAATATCATCGCTACAGTCAATATCATTTAAACTCTTAATGATAAAAGCACTTCCCACGATCGCTTGGACTTCCTCCAATTTATGGGCATTATTGGTTGCAAATACAAGTTCTAGCATCTTCTTCAAATTTAGCTTTTTGTTTGTTCTTTCTCTTTGTTGACAGTGCTCCTCACGTTGTAGTATGTTACTATCTTTCCATGAATTCACGCCCCCAAAAATAAGCATTAAACCCCAATTTTTATTCAGAACAAGTATCTGATAAAATCAGGAAACAATAAAGGTCTTAAATTCGTTCCAGAACAGCTTCTTTTTATTCACATCGACAAACATCTCTTCAAAACTGAACGTATTAAAAACCGTTGCAATACGGCCTTTCATGTAGGAATTATGTTCAATAAATGGAAGTTTTAAAGACGCGGGTTCCACACCCAACAATATAATCTTAGTCGGTTGAAAAAACTGCATAATGCGCTTAAAATCATTCGGATTATGGGGATTTGCCAAATTGAGTACCGCAACGGTCTCTTTAGTCAATTTCAAGGCACCAATTGTTTTTTCAAAGGCGTCCAATGCTGCGGGCGAAAAGTAGGGATATTGCTCGTAGCGCAATATAAATAGTATGCCCTGATCCTTATTTCCTTGATAAATAAATTCACCACCCAATACCTCCAGATTGTCAACAGTATCGCCAACCCTGCCGGACCCAATAGCCATAGCGGCCTGCTCCGCACCTAATCCCACTGCCAAATACGAGGTATCTTTCGTTGTCGAGGATGAGGGGTCAGCATATTGCACATGAGTACTGTTCTCCTCCTGTAAAGGATGTACAGACAGATCGGCTTGAAAATTAAAACCATTTCCAAAGATGGTTTCATCCATTAAGGCCTGAAGTGCAACGGGATTATCTGTTGTAAGATTGCTCATCGGGAAAAGAAATATTAAACCGTAAAGATAAAGAAGAAAAAGAGAAAAGAAAAAGGAGCGAAGAATCGCTCCTTTCTGTATGTCAAAAAGATTAATGACCTAAGATATACGAGAAAATTAATGGCGCAACGATCGTCGCGTCAGATTCTACGATAAATTTAGGTGTATCAATATCTAATTTGCCCCAAGTGATTTTCTCGTTTGGAACAGCACCAGAATAAGAACCATACGAAGTTGTTGAATCCGAAATCTGACAGAAATAAGCCCAAAAAGGCACTTCTTCCCATTCAAGATCCTGATACATCATCGGAACTACACAGATTGGGAAGTCACCAGAAATACCGCCTGCGATTTGGAAAAATCCAACACCTTTACCTGCGGAGTTGTTACGGTACCACTCTGTCAAGTAAATCATGTATTCGATACCCGATTTTACTGTACTTGCTTTCAATTTACCTTTTATCACATTGGAAGCGAAGATATTACCTGTCGTTGAATCTTCCCATCCCGGACATACGATCGGTAAATTTTTCTCAGCGGCTGCAACAATCCAAGAATCTTTTGGGTCGATCTCATAATATTGTTCCAACACACCTGAGTTAACAACTTGATAAAGAAACTCATGTGGTAAGTAACGCTCACCTTTAGCTTCAGCAGCATGCCAAACATCCTCGAGATGTTTTTGCAGACGACGAAAAGCTTCCTCTTCTGGAATACAAGTATCTGTAACACGATTATAGTGATTATCCAATAGCTCTCTTTCTTGCTCAGCTGTCAAATCTCTATAATTCGGAATTCTTTTGTAGTGTGAGTGTGCGACAAGGTTCATCACGTCCTCTTCCAAATTGGCACCAGTACAAGAAATAAAGTGTACTTTATCTTGACGGATCATTTCTGCTAAAGAAACACCCAATTCGGCAGTAGACATTGCACCTCCTAAAGAGATCAACATTTTTCCACCATCCAACAGATGCTCCTCGTAACCTTTTGCAGCGTCTACTAATGCAGCTGCGTTAAAGTGACGGTAATTATGCTCAATAAATTGAGAAATAGGTCCTTTTTGAGTACTCATGATATTTTCTAACTTTTATAAAATAATAAGTACCGCAAAGGTACTGAATATAATCTATTTTCGTCCCAATAGAGATTCAAAACACGTATAGACCACATTTTTTTAACAAATGTAAAAGGAATCGTATTCCTAGGCTGCACTTATAAATGTTCCATCGGCTGAAAAATCATTTTGATAGACGCCTATCTCCTCATAATTATTGCGAAGATAATTCCAGTTCAATTCAATAGACGACTGCTTGTCGATTCGATAACTCATGCCCAAACGACCATTTAATTCCTGCGTGCTATTCGTCTCTTTATTCAGCTGTCCGATCACATAATGAACATTTTCACGATACGCAAGTTCACGCCTACGGTCAACATCAAAATAATTCGAAGAGCGTGCAACGGAAAAACTGGAGTTTAAGGTCCATTTCTTCATTCCATACTGCAGCCCCACGCCATTATTACATTTCCAAAGCCTTCCTTTTGATGCTCCTAAAAAAACATTTCCTGTTAGACCTTTCAGGACATCCTTTTTGATACGAATATCAATTACTCCACCGGCCCCTTCCGCACTCCATTTTGCTGGTGGAATGGTCATGAGATCAATGCTCTCTAAAGAGCTTGCCGGGATAGATTTTAAATAGGCGATCAAAGCGGTTCCGTTGAGATAGGTCTGCCTGCCGTTGACGGTAATCAACACGCCCGTTTTTCCCTGTAAAGAAAAATTGCCTAATTCGTCTACCTGTATACTCGGAATGGCATTTAAAACAGCCAACGTATTTCCATTCAATAAAACGGGATTGCTGCCCGTTCGAATACGGACCCGATCCAAAAGTTGCTGTTCGAGAGGCCCTGATCCCTCAACAAGCACTGTATCTATCCTCCTTGAATCGGATCCAGTATTTCGCAGCATCGTGCTGTCGGTTAATTGCTGTTTAGTTTTGGGGACTATTTGCGCCGATAACAGACATGGCAATGCCATGGATAACCCTATAAGTATCCTAAACTTCATGATATCTACGAAAATTAACGCTTAGTCTTCAAAGCTTTGGTCTATAGCCTGTGCTAGTTTATGGATAAATTCAGGTTTTACGTTTTTATCAATGGCATTGATGTTCTCCAGCTCAAGGAGAAGCGCCGGTATTTTAGCACCGCGTAAAATTGCAAGCTTTGTATTTATCGCTGGAGTACCCGCAGCCAGTCCATTCTGTTGCAACATTTGGCCCAAACTAAACGCAAATTTGCGGTTAAGCTCTTCTAGCATCGTATGACTAACCCCCGACTGATATAATATCCGTATAGGAAGAGATTGTTTGCCCTTTACATTGTCGAAATGGATTGATAACAATAAATCCCCTTCAACGTTCGATCGGTCTCTGAGTAATTTATATTCATCAGCCGCTCTTGACAATACGACTTTGTGCCCCTTGCGCTCCAGCTCCTGTTTCAAAAGCAAACAGGTTTCCCAGGTCAATGATTTTTCTTCCAATCCGAAAGATGAAATACCACCCGTGTCTTTTCCTCCATGTCCGGGGTCAAGAATGATCGTTTTAGACCGATTACTTCCTTCTTTTAAAGAAGTAGAAAACCAAGTGCTCTTCGGTGGATTAATAAAAGAGTAAAATAACAGTGAAAGACCTAGTAATGGAATAGTCAATACGTACTGCCATCTTGCCTTTTTGGAGGAAGGTTTTGACATCATAACCTGTACCCGCTCCACCAACTCATGTCTATTCTTAAATAAACTACTCTGCAACCCAGTGGGACATGGCTGCTGTGTTTGAGTCAGTAGAAAACGGGCATAGCCGCTGTTACCATATCGATTGGCTAACACCTCGTCTACCTGATATTCATGCAGCAAATACAGCTGTCTACGCAACCAATAAACAAATGGATTTAGCCAATAAAGGCAACGAAAAATTTCTATCAACCATTTATCCCGGCAATGATTAAAAACAATATGCTGACGCTCATGCTCAAAAATCAATTTACCTTCTGGCGTATTGAGCTGATCCTCTTCCATAACAATGACATGCTGCACAGAACAATTCGCATAATGTCCAAAAGGAGCAACCATTGTAAATCCGTCAAATTTATACTGACTTAACTGTCCAATTCGACGGTACAAGCGGATATAGCGAAACGCAAAGCGGCACAACAATACAAAAGATACAAGCAGATAACCATAAGCAATGCCATATCCGATCGAAAAAGAATGCCAGAAAGAATCGGCCATTTCTACTTCTGACACGAGACCACTCGCAGTTCCGATGGAATGAGTTAGTGTATTGGATTGTCCAAAAGCGAGAGCCGGACTTGCCGACGGAAGAAATAATTCACCCAAACGTACAGTTCCAAATGGCAGAAGCAGACTCAACAAACATAAACCTAGGATAAAATAACGGTTCCATTGAAAAAATGAAAGCTGTCTGAATACCAGAAAATAAAGAACTGCCCCGATTACCAGACTGCAGTTAACTTCAAATAAATAATAAAGTAAGCTATTCATGATCTTCTTGTTTTTTGATGAGTTGTTCTATTTTCTGAATATCCTCCGCCGAAAGCTTCTTTTCTTTTACCATAAAAGAGAGTAAATTCTCTACCGAATCATCAAAATAATGATCGAGCACTCTAGAGAATGATAATTTCCGGTATTGCATCTTCGAAATCAAAGGATAATATTGGTAAGTTTTTCCGAAGGCCTTATAACCTACATACCCTTTCTTTTCCAATATTCTTACAATCGAGGAGATTGTATTATAAGGAATTGAACTGCTTGGATCCAGATACTCAATAATATCTTTGACAAAGACCTCGTTGAGTTTCCAGATCACCTGCATGACTTCCTCTTCTTTTTTTGTTAATTCTTCCATAATTTGATGCGTTGTTTATACTAATATAAAGCTATAACTTATTTTTCAGTTTTACAACTTAAAAATAAGTTATAAAACTGAAAAACAAGTTCACAGAAGGAATTCAATCAAAAAAAGGCAATTAAAACCTACTTTTTCAACAACTTAGAGAAAAACAAAAAGGCCGCTATCAAAAAGATAATGATAATAATCAGGACAATAATCTCTTGTGTCCCTATTCCCCAGTTCATACTATTCATATTTTTTCAATTTAAATGATCCATTTCTCGCATTGATCTAAAAATGTCTGTTCCATATCTGCTCCGATTCCAATTTGGTCTGAGATATGTATTTTGTATCCATCATATTGAATCCCACCTATAACAGGGTCCTTCAGATGGCCAACCATACAGGTGTCCAGATCAAAAAACTTGACATTCGGTGCAGCATAAGCGAAATGTACTTTAGCTGCTAAAGCCAAGCGAGATTCCAACATCCCTCCGATCATACAAGTAATACCGTATTCCGCGGCAATATGATTAATTTTTAAGGCTTCCTGTATGCCTCCTGATTTCGAAAATTTAATATTGATATAATCGCAAGCATCCGCTTTGCAGAGACGCTCTGCGTCATGTTGAGAATAAACGGATTCATCCGCCATCACGGGAACAATTGTTTCTGCACGCAATTGCGGTAAATATTCGTCGTCCCATGTACGCATCGGTTGCTCGCAAAATTGTATCTTATAAGGTTCCAACCCCTGTAATGCTTCTAATGCCTCCTCATAAGACCAGCCTTGGTTTGCATCAACACGAATAGGCATTTCGAATCCAACAGCCTTACGTATTTCACGTATACGCGCAATATCTGTTTTTGGATCCTTTCCCAACTTAACTTTCAACATGACCGCACCTTCGCTCTGTAAACGTTTTGCTTTCAACGCCATCTCTTCTGGAGACGCAATTCCCAAGGTGATATCTGTCGTAATCTCTCGCTTCGCTCCCTTTAGAAATTGATAAAGTGGCAGACCAGCATGTTTGGCCGCCAGATCATGCAAGGCCATATCAAAAGCTGATTTGATCGTCTTGTTACCGGCGATATATAGGTCCAATTCTGCCAAACGCTCTTCTATAGCCAAAGGATCGCGCCCCTTCCAAATCTTTGCAAAATCCCTTGCCAGAACTAAACAAGTATCTTGTGTTTCTCCTACGATCATCGGAAAGGCAGAACATTCGCCCACACCATATATATTAGCATCTGTATATATACGTATAAAAGTATTTTGCGCATAATCCATCGTCCCTGTTGCGATAACAAAAGGTTCCATAGGAATGCTTAGTCGATAAATTTCAATTTCAGTTATTTTCATCTCACTCTTTAGTTAAGCCATGTCGATACAGCATAAAGGATATGCAATACTTTGCCTAATTTATATATATTCTTGCAATCTTGGGATGATTTTTCCATATCCCACAAAAAATATTGCCAAATGTTGCATTATTCAGCGATGCATCAAACTGAATTGATTGCGGCGAATATCAAATACAATATCGGCAATAAAACATATCAAAAGAAATGATAAAATCAAACTAAATACATTTTCATTATAATATTTATAATATTTCCGTTTTTTATTCCTATATTAGCAATGTATAATATTTGAAAAGGAAAGATGATTCAACAAAGACCGAAAACGGAGGGCCTCTACGACCCTAATTTTGAGCATGACGCCTGTGGGGTAGGCTTTGTCGCCCATATCAAAGGGAATAAATCACACGCACAAGTAAAAGATGCATTAACCATGTTGGAGAATATGGAGCACCGTGGTGCTTGTGGCTGTGACCCAGAAAGCGGTGATGGAGCGGGTATCATGATCCAGCTTCCCCATGAATTTTTATGGGAAGAATGTATCAACTTGGGTATACAATTGGAAGAGCCAGGTTATTATGGCACAGGTATGGTCTTTCTTCCAAAAGAAGAAGACATGAACAAAATATGTCGGGATTTGATTGAGGAAGCGGCAGCAGAAAGGGGTATGAAATTCCTTGGCTACCGTCCAGTACCAGTCAATCGTGAAGGTATTGGACCAACAGCGCTCAGTGCAGAACCTGAAATAGTCCAATTTTTTGTTAGCAGACCGGACGGCGTTTCAAACACTGAAGAATTTGAACGCAAACTTTTTGTACTACGTCGCCTGATCATTCAAAAAGTTAAACAACAACAAGAATACCCTCTCCCGCTTTACTTTGCATCGCTTTCTTGCAAAACAATTATTTACAAAGGTCAATTAACAACATACCAGGTCGGAACTTATTATCTTGATTTACGCGATCCTCGTGTGGTATCTGCTTTTGGCTTAGTTCACTCGCGCTTTTCCACCAATACCTTCCCTTCATGGTCCCTCGCACAGCCATTCCGTATGCTGGCACACAATGGCGAGATCAACACGTTGACAGGTAACCTGAATTGGTTTTATGCAGGTATGCGCGCTTTATCATCGCCCTATTTTACAGAAGAAGAGATGGAAATCTTACTTCCAATCGTTGACCGTGGTCAGTCCGATTCGGCCTGCCTTGACAATGTAGCGGAACTTCTTTTACACAGTGGTCGTAGCCTCACCCATGTCATGTTGATGTTAGTCCCTGAAGCTTGGGATGGCAATACACAAATGGATCCTCTAAAACGTGCTTTCTACGAATACCATGCGACGTTGATGGAGCCTTGGGACGGTCCTGCAGCACTCTGCTTCACCGATGGTAAGCATATTGGCGCTACATTAGACCGCAACGGCTTACGTCCACTACGTTATGCCGTAACCTCAGACGACCGCGTCGTTGTTGCTTCTGAAGCGGGAGCTCTTCCGATCGAGGAGTCTACCATCATCAAAAAAGGCCGTCAACAAGCAGGCAAGATTTTTCTTGTCGACATGGAACAGGGCCGTATCCTCACCGATAACGAAGTAAAAGACCAGCTGATCAACCAGCAGCCCTATAGCGATTGGTTGGACAATTACAAAATCAAACTGGAAGAACTGGAAGAACCTCGTGTAACCTACACCTATCTTTCCAAAGATTCCGTTTTCAAATATCAAAAGACATTTGGTTTCTCCCGCGAGGATCTGGAAACCATCCTGACTCCAATGGCATTGACAGGGTACGAACCGACAGGCTCCATGGGGTCCGATGTTCCGCTGGCCATTCTTTCCGATCAACCACAGCATATTTCAAGTTATTTTAAGCAATTTTTTGCCCAAGTAACCAACCCGCCAATCGATCCGATTCGCGAACGCTTGGTCATGAGTTTAGCAACATTCATCGGTAATGCAGGCAATATCCTGATCGAAGACAAGAAATTCTGTCACTGTGTGACTTTGCCGCATCCAATCTTGACCTCCAAAGAACTGGAGAAATTGCGTTCGATCGATACAGGATTGTTCCAAGCAAAAACCATTCAGTCTTATTTCCGCTCTGATGGTAAACCTGGATCATTGGAAGCAGGTCTGGAACGCTTGTGCCGCTATGCGGATGATGCCGTACGTGATGGTTTTGAAGTCTTAATTCTCTCAGATCGTGCGATCGATTCCAAACACGCGGCGATACCATCGTTACTAGCTGTTTCGGCCGTCCATCACCACTTGATCAAAACAGGTAACCGTGGCGCTGTAGGTCTCGTGGTCGAAGCCGGTGATGCTTGGGAAGTGCACCATTTTGCCTGCCTATTAGCTTTCGGTGCCACTGCGATCAACCCTTATATGGCATTGGCGAGCATCCGTACGATGAAGGAACAAAATACCTTAGATACAGAGCTCACTTGGCCAGAATTATCAAAAAACTACGTCAAGGCCGTCAATAATGGTCTGTTGAAAATTTTCTCCAAAATGGGGATCTCCACATTGCAATCCTACCACGGAGCACAGATCTTCGAGGTACTCGGCATCGACAAATCTGTCGTTGATAAATTTTTCTGCGGAGCAGTCTCACGTATCGGTGGCATGACATTAGATGATCTTGCCAAAGAAGCCCTCTCGAAACACTGGCGTGGATTTGAAAAAAGCCGTACACCGCAAAATCTATTGCCAGAAGGCGGTATTTACCAATGGAAACGCCGCGGTGAAGGCCACCTTTGGAATCCCGACACGATTCACCTATTGCAACAGGCCTGTCGCACCGGAGACTACGCAACCTATAAAAAATATGCACAGAAAATCAATGAGCAGAAGGAACATATGTTTACCCTTCGTGGATTGTTGGACTTTGCAAAACATCGCAACTCTATTCCGTTGGAGCAAGTAGAACCTGCTAGTGAAATTCTAAAACGTTTCGCAACCGGGGCGATGTCCTTTGGGTCAATTTCCCACGAAGCGCATAGTACCCTTGCCATCGCCATGAACCGCATCGGTGCAAAATCGAACACCGGTGAAGGTGGAGAAGATGAATTGCGTTATCAACCGCTTCCCAATGGAGATTCTATGCGCTCGGCAATTAAACAGGTTGCCTCGGCTCGTTTTGGTGTCACGTCCAATTATCTGACACAAGCGGACGAACTACAAATCAAAATGGCCCAAGGTGCAAAACCGGGAGAAGGAGGTCAATTACCTGGCCCCAAAGTGGATGCCTGGATTGCAAAAACCAGACACTCGACACCGGGTGTCGGTCTGATTTCACCACCACCCCATCACGATATTTACTCTATCGAAGATTTAGCGCAGCTGATCTTTGATCTAAAGAATGCTAACCGTCAAGCAAGAATCAACGTAAAATTGGTCTCTAAAGCTGGTGTTGGTACCATTGCTGCCGGAGTTGCAAAAGCCCATGCCGACGTCATTCTTATTGCAGGATTTGATGGTGGTACAGGTGCATCTCCAATCAGTTCAATCAAGCATGCTGGACTACCTTGGGAATTAGGCCTTGCAGAAGCGCATCAGACACTTGTTAAAAACAAATTGCGCAGTCGCGTCGTATTACAAGCGGACGGCCAGGTGAAAACAGGTCGCGACATCATCATCGCTACACTATTGGGCGCTGAGGAATGGGGCGTATCGACAGCAGCATTGGTTGCCGGCGGCTGTATCATGATGCGTAAATGCCATCTTAATACATGTCCTGTAGGTGTTGCAACCCAAGATCCAGAACTGCGTAAATTATTCTCTGGAAAACCAGAAGATATTGTCAACTTATTTACCTTCCTTGCAGAGGAGGTCCGTGAAACAATGGCTTATCTAGGCTTCCGTACCATCAACGAAATGGTGGGAAGAGCCCAGTTCTTAAAAAAACGTGAAAATATCGATCATTGGAAAGCAAAGAAAATTGACTTTACCGACATCTTGCACGTGGAACGTAACGAGCCTGGACAATCGTTATACAATACCGAAGAGCAGGATCACGGTATGGCCATGATCTTGGATTGGGGCTTATTAAAACAGTCTAAATTAGCTCTTGAGAGCAAAACTCCTGTGTTTGGCACCTTTAAGGTCAAAAATACAGACCGTACGATCGGAACAATGTTATCCAATGAAATTTCAAAACTCTACGGTTCTGAAGGCCTGCCTGATAATACCATCAATTTCAAATTTGAAGGTTCGGCCGGACAAAGTTTCGGTGCATTTTCAACAAAGGGTCTTTCATTTGAATTACAAGGTGAAGCCAATGATTATGTTGGAAAAGGGCTATCAGGAGCTCAGCTAGCAATCTATCCAGTTGCAGAAAGTGCTCTCGTACCGGAAGATAATATCATTATCGGCAACGTTGCACTATTTGGAGCAACATCCGGACATCTATTCGTCAACGGACAGGCCGGCGAACGCTTCGCTGTACGTAACTCAGGTGCAACAGCTGTCGTTGAGGGTGTTGGTGACCATGGCTGTGAGTACATGACTGGAGGTCGTGCACTGATCTTAGGGGCAACGGGTCGTAACTTTGCTGCCGGAATGAGCGGTGGTATCGCATGGATCTACGACATTAACGAAGATTTCCGCGAAAACTGTAATCAGGAAATGGTTGATCTGGATCCATTGGAAAGTGAAGACGAAACCGCAATTATCGCTTTGCTGAAACGTCATATTTTGCTTACCAATAGCCGTAGAGCAGATTTCATCCTGCAAAACTGGTCAAGAGAAAAAAATAAATTCATTAAGGTATTCCCTAGAGAATACAAAAATGTCATTCGTCAAAAATTAGTGGAAGCATAATATAGGAAGCACAGATCATGGGAAAAATTACAGGTTTTAAAGAATTTGAGCGCGTGCTTCCGACAAAAGAAGCTGTGGAAGGTCGCATAAAGCACTTTAAGGAATTCAATAAAGGATATTCAGAGAATGAGCTCAATAAGCAAGCTGCACGCTGTATGGATTGCGGCATTCCATTTTGCCATTCAGGTTGCCCACTGGGCAATGTCATCCCTGAATTTAACGATGCCGTATACGATGGAAAATGGGAAGAGGCCTATCAGATTTTGTCCTCCACCAATAACTTTCCTGAATTTACAGGTAGAATATGTCCGGCACCATGCGAATCAGCCTGTGTACTGGGCATACATAGTACTCCGATCACTATTGAGGAAATCGAAAAACATATTATTGAGATTGCTTTTAAAAAGGGTTATGTCAAAGCACATAAAAGCTATTTAAAAACAGGCAAACGCGTCGCTGTCGTGGGCTCTGGTCCAGCAGGACTAGCGGCTGCCGCTCAGCTCAATAAGGCTGGGCACGATGTTATCGTCTTCGAACGTGATGACCAGGTTGGAGGTTTACTCCGTTACGGTATTCCGGATTTTAAATTAGAAAAATCGGTGATCGATCGCCGTGTCAATCTCATGAAAGAATCGGGAATAGAATTCAAGGTTAACACAGAAGTTGGCAAAGATATCAGCTTTTATGAATTAAAAGCTTATGATGCAGTTATATTGGCCACCGGCTCAACCGTTCCTTGGCATATGCAATTGCCGGGACATGAAGCTAAAGGCATACATTTCGCTATGGACTTTTTGACCCAACAGAATAAAGAAGTAAGCGGAATAGCTATCGAACAAGACCGCATCTTGGCAACAGACAAACATGTTGTTGTCATCGGTGACGGTGATACCGGATCAGACTGTATTGGTACATCCAATCGTCATCGTGCAAAAAGTATTACACAGATTGCCCGCAAACCTACACCATCTAAACATCGCCTAAAGAACAATCCTTGGCCGATGGACAAGCTCACATTCGGAACCTCCTCTTCCCAAGAAGAAGGCTGTGAAAGACTTTGGGCTACAGAAACCCAGGAATTTGTCCAAGACGAAAATGGTCATATTAAGGGAGTAAAAATCAAGGAAGTTCAATACGAAGTTGATGAATTTGGAAAAAGAACCCGCTTAGGAGAATCCGAGATCCGTGAAATACCGGCAGACCTCGTATTACTGGCTATTGGTTATCAACATACTGAACATACGCTCTTAGAACAGTTAGGTGTTCGTGTAGATGAAAAAGGAAATATCCTTGCAAATGACAAAGACTACCAAACGACAATTGATAATATCTTTACAGCCGGAGACTGCCGTAAAGGCCAATCACTTGTTGTTTGGGCCATCTCCGAAGGACGCGAATGTGCTCGAAAAGTCGATGAATACCTAATGGGTTATTCAGAGCTTGAAAGCAAAGACTTCCTGACCACAATAAATGCTTAAAAGTAGGCCGCGCTCAACAGAGAGTTCATACAAGTGGTACACCAAGCCATCGTATAATCTTTAGCGATAAGAGCAAAAGCGTGAACAGTATAAAATTATAAAAAGGTCCGTTGAGAATTCAACGGACCTTTTTATAATCAGTCATTAGTCCCTATTTCAGTGGGTCCTTAAGGTTAACGAAATAAATGCTGTTTTTATCTACAGTCTTTATGTAAGGTAATATTTTCGACTCATAGAAACCTTTTCCGGTTACCCCAAAATCATCATCATTACATACCGCAATCAGGGATGGATTAATAACAGCCAAGCCTTCTGCTTTATCATGCGGATACAATTCCTTGATGTCAGTCATTAAATCGGCAACCAACGTTTTATTGACTGGTTTAATATTATATTTAGCCAATGTAGCCGCGTCTTTGAGTTCCTCGACAGTTTTACCGTCAAATAATTTCCCAGTTGCGGTATTATTCGCATCCGAGATATCTGTTGCGCCAGAAAGATCTATTTTATAAATTCTCTTAAATACAGTAGAACGAGTTGCTTCTGTCGCGTATTCCCCATCACGTTCCAAGACAATAAATGTTGAATTGCTCACGGCAGCGATTTCACTCACAGCCTGCAAATCGGTACGCTCCATCATATAGACATATTGTTTCGTGGCGCCGCTCGCAATATCCAGCGTAACAATACGGATTGCCAACGAATTTTTAATCGCATCTTTAGAGGGATTATACAGTGGAAATTGCATGATTCCGACCAGTGTTTTACCGTCTGGTGTAAGCGTCAATCCTTCCATTCCGCGATTAGGGCGACGTTTGGCAAATACTAACGGTAACTTTTTACCCGTAGACCAAGGATTAATCCGTTCGATTTCTTTTCCCGAAGCGTCAAAATGAACGATATGTGGTCCGTATTCGTCACTGACCCACCAAGAACCATCCGCCGCCCTTGCTAGTCCCTCGGAATCGATTCCATCCTCACTTTTCCCTAGATCTTTACCATCAACCCCCAATGCTTTTTCCCCAGAACCACCCTTTCCTTCAGGATTTGGCAGACCATTCAATTTCACGCCATCTTTATTTTTTAATTCGATAACAGACTCTAATGTTAGCGTATTATCCTTTAACCTAAATTTACCGATCTGTGGTGCAAATGCTGGAGTAGCAAATACTTTGCTATCACTTTCAGTTCCATCAATATTCGGTCCCCGATCAGTTAAAAGATAAAATATGGATTTATCAGTAGGATCTTGAACCATCGATGACCCATAGCCTCCATTATACACTTTTACACCATTAATATCACTTAATACTTTTGGATCTGTTGCTATTGCCTTTTGGGGATAGATCAATTCCACAATCGGGTCAATAATCTGCGACACATCATCTTTACTACATGAAGCACACAATAGGGCCATCCCCAGTACACTGTATATTTTTTTCATCTGTTCAAATTTTTAAATAATGCTTACTGCTGTTCAGGTTTATTCGAATAACCAAATTTTATTCCTCTCACCTTGCATGCCTAATAAAACAGTACGGTTAATCTAAACGATCTATGCTTGGCCGGCTGTCCGAATACTGATGCAAACATAATTGCCAGATATTAGCCAATCATTAACATAAGTTTAAATAAACTACATCTATCGCAAAAAGCACCCTATAAAAATTAAATACCCGCGGTTATGGAATTTTGAATTTTCCTGCATCACTAGAAAAATAAAAGCTAATTGTGCCGCGAACCATTGATGTATTCACGGACCTCACCTACTAAACATAGAAAGATGAAAAAGATCATAATTGCCCTTTTCATAATTTTGGTATTTTCCCATGTGGATACGAAATCTCAGATCAGAACTACACGCGAAATACCCAGCTTAAAAATTAAAAATGACAATGGCCAGCAAAACAAGGTGATGTTGGCAGACCTCAAAGTAGATGTCGTCATCTTTGGAAATATTGCCAAAACGACGATGACAATGATTTTCGACAATAAGACCAATCGCGATCTCGAGGGCGAACTGACATTCCCTATGCCGGAAGGTGTCTCCGTGAGCGGCTACGCCCTAGATATCAACGGTAAATTACGCCAGGCAGTTCCAGTCGATAAAAATAAAGGTATCGAAGTATTTGAAAGTATAGAAACACGTAGGGTCGACCCGGGCCTATTGGAAAAAGTCGAAGGAAATAATTTTCGAACTCGGATTTACCCATTACCAGCGAATGGGAGGCGCACCGTTCAGATCAGCTATTCGGAAAATCTGACAACAGCATCCGATCAGGCTCGTTACTACCATCTACCCTTAAACTATACGTCCCCCATTGAAAATTTCGCCTTGGATATTCATGTCTTTCAAGACACACATAAGCCAGATTTCACAGAGAAACCAGATGGTTCGTTGGCATTCTCACAACATAACAGCAATTACACAGCTTCTTTACATAAACAACAGTTTAAATCCCAGCGAAATTTAGTCATTCAACTGCCGACAGACAACAGGGAAACATCAGGTCTATTTCAGGCAAATAATGACAATACCTTTTATTTTCTTGCCAATGCAAGCGTCAACTCCGTAAAACCTGCTCAGAAAAAATGGGGACACAGCATTGGAATTATATGGGACCGTTCGCTCAGCAGTAAAAATAGAGATATAGAAAAGGAACTCGCGCTATTAGATCTCTTTTTTAAAGAAAACCCCAATATGACTGTTGATCTGGGCTTATTGGACATCCGCTTTATAAAAGGGCATACGTTTCAGGTATGTCAAGGTAATTGGAATGATCTCAAAAACTACATCAAAGGAATTGATTACGATGGCGGTACAGATTATAGCCAAATAAAGGCCGGTGTAATACAGTAATACAGGCCAGCAATTACCTGCTGTTTAGCGACGGCCTTTCTACATTTGGTCAAAGTAAAATGAGCCTTGACAATCCAGTCTATTGCATTACTTCATCCAGTGGGTCGGACTATGGTGTCCTAAAACAAATCGCCCAGAAACATATTGGAAAGATGATCAATTTAGTCAATACCTCAATAACTGAAGCGTATCATAATCTAAATACAATAGACCTTATTTACCTTGGGATAAAAGAAAAAAATGATTTTGAGGAAGTTTATCCTCAAAAAGGCGCCCCGATACAAACCAATTTTTCTATCGCAGGCATAGGGAAACTTCCAGGACTGAAGCAGCTCACAGTACTTGTAGGAGATGGGCAGCAAGCACCACAAGAGATTAGTATAGCGCTGCAACCTGACCATGGTGAAATTGATCTACAGCAAATCTGGGCACAAAAGAAAATTGAAGCGCTGGATCTTCAGTACGAAGACAATCGTGAAGAAATTGAAACCCTTGGTAAACAGTTCGGTATTGTTACCCGAAATACCAGCTTAATTGTGCTGGAAACTGCAGAAGATTACATACGTTATGCAATAACTCCACCTGCCGAATTGCTTTCCGAATTTAATCGGCTCATAAAAGAAGAACGTATAGCAAAGGAAGAACGTGTAGCAGACTTGTTGGATCAGGCTCAAGACATTACCAAACAGCTTCAGTCCTGGTGGAACACCGATTTTCAGCAAAAAAAGAAATATCCAGAGCGTAAAAGATTAATTCGCATTCCAGAACCTGCCGTTGCTGAAGAGATGGCTACCGGTGCTGCTCCTGTTACACCCATTCCGTCGCGTCCCGCAGCTAGTCCTGCAGCTCCTACACTAGCCTTAGAATCGCGTTCATCTGACGGAACCTCAGCGAAAAGCATCTCGGCAACTGGCAATGCAAGCACTGCCCATGCAACAACCAGCGAACTGGCGAGGGCGGCCGCATCTGAGGACGTTCTTCAGGAATTCGCTGTTGTTCAATCCTTAGAAGGACGTGTAGCTGGCCTACAAATGCCAAGCACCATGAACAACATACGTGGAAAAATCAGCATCCCCGAAATCAAAGAAGACCAAGCCTATTTACAGGACCTTATTCAATCCAAAGATCCTTACAAAAGCTATCTCCAACTTCGGAATCAGTATATGGGAACGCCAACTTTTTATTTTGATGTCGCAAACTTCTTTTTCAATAGAGGAGATCGAGACAAAGCCTTACTCATTTTAAGTGCACTCGCAGACTTACAAATTGAAAATGCAGATCTCTACAAAACCATCTCTTATAAGTTACGGGAATGGGGCGATTACGACAATGCACTATTCATTACAGCTAAGGTATTAAAATGGCGGCCAATGGATCCACAAAGCCACCGCGATTATGCCCTTGTCTTACAAGACAAAGGTATGTTCAAGGAAGCACTAGAACAATTATATGGGATTTTGACCCAGAGCTACTCCCCGGAAGCCGCCGACCGCGATGACGGTATTGAAGAAACATTGGTTATGGAAATCAATAATCTCATTAAAGCAAACAAAGCTGCAAGCTCCACAGTTACCGTGAACAAAAAATTGATTGCGGACCTACCGGTTGACATTCGTGTTGTTATCAATTGGAATTCACAAAATACCGATATAGACCTTTGGGTAACTGATCCAAATCAAGAAAAATGCTTTTATAGTAATCCAGCCACAGCGATTGGGGGTCGACTCAGCAATGACTTTACTGGCGGCTATGGCCCTGAACAATTTTTATTGAAAAAAGCACTAAAAGGAAAATATAAAATTGAAGTTGATTTCTTTAACGATGGTTCCCTGACCCTAGCAGGTCCAGCAGCGGTCATGGCTGAAATCTATACCTACTATAGCAGTGGAAAGCAGGAACGAAAAATTGTTACGATCTATCTGGACCGCAATAAAGAACGCAGTGTAGGGATTGGCGAGTTTTCATTTCAATAACCTATAGTCAACAAAATAGGCAAGCCAGTCATTTGACTTGCCTATTTTGTTTAATGTAATTTCCGGACGATAAGATCTTTTTGTCTATTTTCCAATTTGGTCTTTACATAAGGGTAAGTGAATACAGCCCCCAGAACAATACAGGCTCCAAGATAAAATCCGCCGCTCATGGTCTCCTTTTGCCCAAATATCAACATCGCTAACAGAATACCATAAACAGGCTCCAGGTTGGTTGTTAGCGCAACAGTAAAAGCAGATAATTCCTTCATAACAGCAACGCCCATAACATAAGCCACCGCCGTACAAACCACACCTAACAACAGCAGATAAATTAAATCTTGCTGCCCCAAATTCATTTCAGCATTGAAATCTCCTGTAAACAACATCAATATGCTGATCCAGAAGCATGCCCCCATCATCTCATAGAACGTAATCAGGGTTGGGCTCGATTTTTTAACCATGCGCGCATTGGCGATAGAAAATATACTCGCGCAAAACGCACAACCAAGCCCCGCCAATAGACCAACGAGGTAATGTGTTTCAAAAGAAAAGATCGTATAAATACCGATGATAATTACCAAACCAACTACAATATCCAATAGCGCAATGCGCTTTTTATTCACAATAGGCTCCAATATTGCCGTAAATAAAGTTACAGAGGATAGCGTAACCAATGTTACTGATACGGTAGATACTTTGATCGAATAAAAAAATAATACCCAATGCAGTCCAACAACGGCCCCCACCATAAAAAATTGGAGAAACTGTTTCCGCGAAACTACAATCGATTGTTTGGTTACCAAGAAATAGATCAACAGCGCGATAGACGCTATTGCAACACGATACCACACTAAATGAAGGGCAGATACGGAAATCAGACTACCCAAAATTCCGGTAAACCCCCAAATAAGTATTGTTAAATGCAGAATTAGAATATTCCGATTTAATTGAATTTTAGTCATATTCTCTAGAATACATTTGTATAGAAATGATGAGCAATACCTATTATTTCCCTTTATAAGGCAAGCTCACTGAAGTTATTGAAAACTGAACAAAAAATTATTTTGGCGCTTTTATCGCCAGGTATAATGCTACCAAAAAGAAGGTAACATTCGGAATTAATACGGCTATCAACGGTGGCAGTCCCCCTTTCAAAGAAAACATCGTTGCAAATTGTATAAAGACGATATACGTAAAACTTAGCGCGATACCAATACCAAGACTCAATCCTATCCCCCCACGCACTTTCTTGGAGGACAGTGCCACGCCCATCAAGGTCAGTACAAAAGCTGAAAATGGATACACATAACGCTTGTATTTCTCAAGTAATAAATCGTTCATGACTCCGGTTCCCCTGATCTCCTCCTTACGGATACGGATATTTAATTCGCGTGTATCCATGGCGGTAAACATGTTATCACGTACCTCAAAATCCGAAGGTTTCATATCCAAAGTCGTGTCTTTAACGGCTCCTTTGTCCATGCGTTCATGCAGTCCATTGATAATACGATTGGTATATCCTTCGATCTTCCATTTTGTTGCCACCGAGTCCCAAGTAATACGGTCAGCCATCATTTTTTCCTTGAGGGTATCCCCTTTGAAAATTTCAAGTACAAAGCCGTATCCTGTTTTGGTTGTATTATCAAAATTGTCTATATAAACATAGCTATTTTTGTCCAATTGCATGTGAGTAGAAACCCTCGAGTTATCCTTGGGTGGCTTTACGTAGATATTTTCAAAATCAACCTTCATTTTATTCGTATTCGGAATAATAAAAATGTTGAATACCAAAGAAATGGCAAATATCAGGGTTGCAGCGATCATGTAAGGACGAAGCAAACGGTTAAAGCTATACCCGGCACTTAGAATTGGGACAATTTCAGTTTGGTCCGCCATCTTGGAGGTAAAGAAAATAACCGCAATAAAGTTGATCAGCGGACAAAGAAAATTTAAGTAAAAGGGAATAAACCCCGCATAATACTCAAAAATAATCTTATCGAGGGGTGCATGATATTTTAAAAAATCATCCAATCGTTCGGACACGTCAAAAACCACCATGACAACAGTAAATATCGCCATAGTGAATAAAAAAGTACTTAGATACTTTTTGATAATGTAACGATCGATTAACGACAGCATTTTTTTACTTGAGCTATTTAGTTCTACAAACGTTGATCCAATATTTTCACCATTTTGTTTTTCCAATCGTAGAAAGTTCCATCAATGATTCGCTCCCTAGCCTGATTAACCAACCAAAGGTAAAAATGTAAATTATGTAAAGAAGCAATTTGTGCCCCAAGAATTTCTTGTGATTTAATCAAATGCCTTAGATAGGCTTTCGAATAAAATTGATCTGCATGCAAATCACTCTCCGCTTCTATTGGTGAAAAATCGTCTTTCCACTTTTCATTTTTGATATTGATAATACCATTTTGTGTGAAAAGCATGCCATTTCTAGCATTACGGGTTGGCATAACGCAATCGAACATATCCACCCCTAAGGCAATATTTTCAAGAATATTTACCGGTGTTCCTACTCCCATAAGATAACGTGGTTTGTCATGCGGTAAGATATCACAGACAACTTCGGTCATAGCATACATTTCTTCCGCAGGTTCGCCTACCGATAATCCACCGATCGCATTTCCTTCGCGGTTAAACGAAGCGATAGTCTCCGCAGATTTTATTCTTAAATCTTTGTAAACAGATCCTTGAACAATCGGAAACAAAGTCTGATCATATCCATATAGCGGATCTGTGCTATCAAAACGATCCACACAGCGTTTCAACCAACGATGGGTCATATCCAAAGAACGACGTGCATACCCATAATCACATGGATAAGGCGTACACTCATCAAATGCCATAATGATGTCTGCACCGATAATACGCTGTGTATCCATTACATTTTCTGGTGTAAATAGATGTTTTGATCCATCGATATGGGAACGAAAGGTAACCCCTTCTTCTTTGATCTTACGTACTTCTGTCAACGAATACACTTGATAACCACCAGAATCTGTTAAAATAGGTCGATCCCAACCATTGAATTTATGCAATCCGCCGGCTTTATTCAACACATTCAACCCTGGACGTAAATAGAGGTGGTACGTATTACCCAGAATAATCTGCGCTTCAATATCGTTCTTCAATTCATGTTGATGAATTGCTTTCACTGTACCTGCCGTACCAACAGGCATAAAAATAGGTGTTTGAATGGGACCGTGTGCAGTTTCGACAACACCTGCACGTGCTTTTGACAACTTATCTTGTGCTTGTAGCGTAAATTTCATTAATATTTTTCCTCTGAGACTATTTCTATTTTAAAGAATGATTTGCCATGGAAATGGCGATATCGGCATTTGGAGTGAAAAATTAAAAACTCATTTTCAACTAGTTGCAACTTAAAAAGTCGTTATAGCTTCCCTAATTTCCACCCAAGCTCGGATTCATCCCTAGAATACGTTGCAAAAATACTATAAAAAGATTTGCAAACAGGATGTTTCAAAAATAAATTATCATTTTTCCCCTATAAAAAAGTTGCGGAAAGCACTTATCTTTGTGAGCTATGCTTGACCTTCACGTATTTTTGGCCAATCTTCCATATATTGCTTTCGGAGTATTGGGTCTTTTCCTATTGATACAATTGTACTACATCTTATTTGTATATAGTAAATTGAGTAGTTATCAAATTGAACCTGTACAAGAAGGAACTGAATTCCCACCGCTATCCGTTATTATTTGTGCGCACAATGAGCAGGATAATATTCCTGAATTCCTTCCGAGTGTACTGAATCAAGACTATCCCAATTTTGAAGTAATTGTTGTCAATGACTTCTCAACAGACAATACGCCTTGGATATTGCATGATTTCGAAGCAAAATATCCCAATTTAAAAATTGTGGATATCAAAGAGCATATTCGCTTGAAACATGGTAAAAAGTTTGCCGTTAGTATGGGGATCAAAGCATCAAAGCACCAGACACTGGTGTTTACCGATGCGGATTGTGCGCCACAATCCGATCAATGGCTCAAAGAAATTGCCGCAGCTTTCAGACCGGAAACAGAAATTGTACTAGGCTATTCTCCTTATTTCAAGAAAAAAAGCTTGCTAAATCTATTGATTCGATTTGAAACCAGCCATACTGCCATGAGTTACTTCTCCTATGCACTAAAGGGCGATGCCTATATGGGAGTAGGGCGTAACATGGCTTACAAAAAAGACCTTTTCTTTCGTAACAAAGGATTTGCAGCACATATGCATATTAAATCCGGCGATGATGATCTTTTTGTCAACCAAAATGCAAATCCGACCAACGTTAACATTGCACTGGCAGCCGAAGCCATTGTCTATTCGGAACCCAAAGCGACCTGGAGGAGCTATTACAAGCAAAAAGCAAGACACTCAGGCGCCTCTACCATTTACAAAAAGCGACATCAGCGCATGCTGGGCACCCAGCTGGTATCGGCAGTCTTCTTTTACATAGCACTTATCGCAACAGCGATCGCCTTTCCAATGTACTGGTATGTTCCTGTTACAGCCTACCTCCTAAGGCTGATCGCACAATGGATAATATTTGCCAACATCTATAAAAAACTAGAAGTAAAGGAACTCATTTGGTGGCTGCCTTTGGTAGACTTCATCTACTATTTCTATATTTGCATCAATGGCATCTTCAGCAGAAAAAAGAAAAAAATAAGCTGGAAATAATTCACTTTTAAAACATTAAGCTTTGAATCCAACAGTTGATATCATCTATAAGTATTTTCCAAAATTAACGGATATTCAAAAAGAACAGTTTGCAAAACTTGCCGACCTCTATACATTTTGGAATAGCCAAATCAATGTCATTTCACGTAAGGACATAGATAGCCTCTACCTGCACCATGTGTTACACTCGCTAGGTATCGCTAAATTTGTTCAAGAGCTCACGCCAGGAACACAAATTTTGGACGTGGGAACCGGCGGGGGCTTTCCAGGTATCCCAATGGCCATTATGTTTCCTGAAGTCAAATTCCATTTGGTCGATTCTATCGGCAAAAAAATAAAAGTCGTACGCGAAGTTGCTGCAGGACTGGGTCTCCAAAATGTTGAAGCAGATCATATCCGCGCAGAACAACTCGACGACAAGTACGATTTTGTGATATCACGAGCTGTGACAAGACTTGGAGAATTTACGCCTTGGATACAGAATAAATTCGCAAAAAAAGATAAAAACGGTATTCCTAATGGAATTCTTTACTTGAAAGGCGGAGATCTCACCGAAGAGATCAAAGAATCTAAGCTCAAAGCAGAATTACACCCGCTTTCCAGTTACTTTAAAGAAGACTTCTTTGATACAAAATACCTGGTATACGTACCTATGTAGTTAAAGTTTGGCATTACCCATAGGAAATTGAAGTCGCCTATGGATAATGTCTACAGAATCCAGGTAGTTCGTTAAACACAGATGGATATAAGCAATCTTCTCATACCGATCATTCTCACGAAGCCACTTTAAGGAAGGCTCATAGTATATTCTAAATTTGCGCAGAGAATCTCCCGACAACTTACTGTATTCCTGAGTCAGCGGATACCATTCCTCGCGAATCAGATCCTGTTGGTATTCTTTTTCAAACTGACGTTGAAGCTTCCGCGAATTTCGTCCCTTTCGACTGAATTTATTGTAAAGCTTGTTCAGATTGACCGCAATTCCTCCCTGGTGAGGCAAGGTCACCATATTTTTCGTATCACCCCAGAAAAAGATCGACTTATACTCCTCCTTTTTTTCTTCCCATTTATCCGCTGCTGATTTACGCTTGATCGAAACAGTATCCAAACGTAAAGTATCTTTTTGACTGCCTTTTTTTCCAATGGTATCTTGATAATAAAATTCCGCTGGATGGGCAAAAACTCCCGGCCGATAAAATGAAAAGTAGACACAGAAAAACAATAAAGATAGAAATCCGATACGTACCATATTTATAATTGACAAACTAAAATAACCAACTATAAATAAAATTAAAAAGCATTTAACTATCTTTAACTTAAGAGACTAAAGACCCAATTCTTTTTTAATTTCTAGGCCAATTAAATTGATTTCTTCATCCATACCGAACATAGGAAGCTCCGTTTCTGGGTTCAGTTTCAGCCAGTTTGTATCATTGTCTTTAATAATCTTTACGTATTCCACACCATCCTTAAAAATAACATACGTATCTTCTTCCTCAGGGAAAACAGAATAAACTACATCCCCCAATTCGATATCAAAAGGTTCTTTTATTTCCATAGTTAAATTATCATTAATCGCTCAAAGTTACCAATTCCTCTTCTTCTTTCCATAATCGGCCAATATTTCATTCCTTGATATCTCAAATAAGCTTAGGAAAAGCGCATTCATGCCATGGCGATCCGCGGATTTTCGAGCAGGCACGCGATCGCCTTCGACTAAGAACTTTGTCATTGCTTTAAAAACATAATATGCCTAAGCAATTCTAACAAAAAGTATGACAGCTACTTATATTTTTCCTATATTTAAATAAACCCGATTATGAAACTAATTTATCCCATAGCTTTGACGAAAATCAAGGGCATTGGCCCTAGGACAGCGCGTAACATCATTGACCAAGGTCACGAGTTGGCAGACTTATTTGCTTACTCAAAAAAAGATTTGATGCAAATTCTTGGGATACGGGAATCGATCGCAGAAGCCATACACAATAAAAGCTATATGTCTGCCTGTGAAAAAGAACTTGCTTTTATCGAAAAACATCAGATACAAGCGTTATGGCTGGGGGACCAAAATTATCCAAATAGGCTACGACAATGTGAAGACGCTCCGCTTGTTGTCTATTATAAAGGGAATCAGCCACTCAACAGCACAAAAATTATAAGTATCGTCGGCACTAGACATGCAACCTACTATGGCCAGAAAATATGCGAAGATCTGCTAGAGGCTATGAATGGTTCCAAAGACACCTTAATCGTAAGCGGTCTTGCTTATGGTATTGATGCTTTAGCACATCGCAACGCACTAAAAAATAATATTCCCACCGTTGCTGTATTAGGGCATGGTCTCGATCGCATTTACCCGGCATCCCATCGTGAACTTGCCACAAAAATGCTAGATCAAGGAGGTTTATTGACAGAATTTACATCCAACACATTACCTGAACGCAGTAACTTCCCTATGCGCAATCGCATCATAGCCGGTATGGCGGATGTCACCATTGTTGTAGAAGCTGCAATTAAAGGAGGTGCTTTGATTACCGCCGAAATAGCCAACAGCTACAATCGCGATGTATGTGCCTTTCCAGGAGCCGTTTACGAAAAAAGTTCTGAAGGCACCAATTACCTCATCAAAACCAACCGCGCGCATATGATTAGAGGTCTTCAGGATCTGGAATACCTCATGAATTGGGAAATCAGTACAAAAGCTGTTGGTCAACAGCTTAGCCTTCCTTTGACATTGACAAAAGATCAACAACTCCTTTTTACGCTCATTCAGCAAAAGGGACAATTAGAAATAGACCATATGATTGACCTCACAAAATGGCCACAAAGTAAATTGGCCTTAATCCTATTGGAACTTGAAATGCAGTCACTCATTCACAGCCTACCCGGAAAACGCTATAAAATAGTCGGACAGACCGAAATTCAAAAGAATTAGCTCTTTTCCGATCATGCAACAGCGCCGAAATGCCGTTTGGAGCGCAATTAAAATGTACATTTATATCCAACCAAAAACCAAAAATTAATGAACGAAAACAATACAAAAAGCATCTGGAAAGTCATCGGAGCCTCCTCCATGGGAACGCTTATTGAATGGTATGACTTTTTCATTTTTGGCAGCCTATCCATTGTAATTTCCACCAAATTCTTTCCGGCAGAAAATCCAACAGCTGCTTTTCTTTCCACCCTAGCCACATTTGCTGCAGGATTTGTCGTCCGGCCATTTGGAGCTCTATTTTTTGGCCGACTAGGCGATATTATCGGTCGAAAATATACGTTTATGGTAACTTTAATGCTCATGGGCGGCGCAACATTTCTCATCGGTTGCATCCCCAGTTATGAAAGTATCGGTTTTTGGGCACCGCTGCTCGTGTTGATCCTTCGTCTCTTACAAGGTCTTGCCCTAGGCGGAGAATATGGCGGTGCGGCAACTTACGTCGCCGAACATGCTCCATTGGGCCAGCGGGGCTATTGGACATCCTGGATACAAACAACAGCTACTTTTGGCCTTTTCATATCTCTGGTCGTCATCCTCCTTACCAAAGGCTTTCTCAGCGAATCACAATTTGATTCCTGGGGATGGCGGCTTCCCTTCCTCCTCTCTTTAGTCATGGTATACGTTTCCTATCTTATTCGTAAGAAGATGAAGGAATCACCCGAATTTAGCAAGGCCAAAGCGGAAGGGAAAACAAGTACAAATCCGCTAAAAGAAAGTTTTGGCAACCGCTACAACCTCAAATTTGTGCTGCTCGCGCTATTTGGTGCAGCCATGGGGCAGGGCGTTGTTTGGTACACCGGACAGTTTTACTCGATGAGTTTCATGAAAACAGTCATGCACCTCCAATCTGACCAAGCCGATACCATCCTCGGTATCGCCTTACTCTTGGGAACGCCATTTTTTGTCGTATTTGGGTGGCTTAGTGACAAAATTGGGCGAAAATGGATCATGCTCGGTGGGATGTTACTTGCCGTATTGACTTATCGTCCGATTTACGAATCCATGTACCAACTTTCCAATACCGAACAGAAAGTCAAGGTGAACGAAACAACGGAGAACCCTCATGGATTAAAAACTGCAGAAACCATTTCCATCATCAAGACACAATATGAGGACCAAACGGAAGTTACTCGAGCCAGCATGATTCATCAATCCGGTAAACTGAAAGGGCAGCAAACAACCAAAACCACAGTCCATATTGCAGGCAAAAACTATATGCTGCTCGTCCTGCTGATCTTTATACAAGTGATTTATATTACGATGGTGTACGGGCCCATTGCAGCATTCCTTGTTGAACTGTTCCCCGTAAAAATCCGCTACACATCCATGTCCTTACCCTATCATGTTGGCAATGGAATATTCGGCGGACTCCTTCCGGCTGTATCGACATATTTAACGACAAATGCCGAAGCATCCAATACCCCGCAATTCTATCTTGCAGGTTTGTGGTACCCTATTATCATTGCCATTGTATGTTTTATCATAGGCAGTATTTATATCAACAACAAATCAACTTCAGCACCCCATGAATAACCTCAAAAAATTCCTCGGCATCTTATGGATCATTTTAGCTCTATTTACAGCCTACTTCTCCATTTTTGAACTGGCGCTGCCAAAGATTTCAACGGGACATCAAGAAGATCTGGTATTTGGAATCATTATCCTGTGCATCTTGACCCCCATAATCTCCATTGGACTTGGCTTATTTGGCTATTATTCCCTATTGGGTGAATACAGCCAAGAGAAAATGTAGTTCCAAAAATGAGATCGACTTTGAATAGGCAAATTAGCCGATTATGCTTATTCAAAGTCGATCTTCCATACGCCAGATTATGCAACTTTCCGACATTTTGAAAAGAACATTTACGGCAAATGGACTTCGTCAAGCGCTTTTTTCACGCCATTTTTAGCTGTTTTACACAAATACCAAATCTACTCCGCCATAAATTGGTGCTATGAAAAGATATCAAATGCAATTTATTGCCATGATAATCAACCGAATAAGATAAAAAGGTGTTTTTTCTTTCCTAAAACTGTTTTTTTTTCTACTTTTGTGGCGGGTAAGTCTTCTACGACCAGCTCCCATTGACTCCCCCAGGTTGGGAACAAAGCAAGGGTATTTGGTTGA
Source organism: Sphingobacterium sp. UBA2610 (assembly GCF_002339225.1). NCBI lineage: Bacteria > Pseudomonadati > Bacteroidota > Sphingobacteriia > Sphingobacteriales > Sphingobacteriaceae > Sphingobacterium > Sphingobacterium sp. UBA2610. Next base: position 61,090 of record NZ_DDKA01000034.1, on the reverse strand, counting down.
GCGGTGCGATAGGAGTAGCTTACCCTTTTTTTATGCCCATTTTTTTTGACTAATCTTCCGGTCCGAAATTCAATTCTAACCTAATAATCAGCTAAATACCATGTATATCCCAATTGTTACCCGCATTTCCCCTATTTATAGAAGCCCTGTTACACAAGGAGTTTTAATCGCTTGGCATGTACATTCAACACAATTATAATTGTATATAAAAGCAAATTTATATAAGTTTGTAATCGAATAAGAACTATCGTATGAGTTGGTTTAAAAGAGAAAAAGCTGGTATTAGCACAGCTACCGCTAATAAAAAAGAAGCACCTGATGGTATGTGGAACAAATGTCCTACATGTAAAAAACCATTGTTGCATCTTGAACAAGTAGAAAACGACTATGTTTGTCAATATTGTGGCCACCACTTAAGAATTGGCTCCAAAGAATATTTTTCAATTTTATTTGACAATAACGAATTCACAGAACTATTTCCTAATCTAAATTCTGGTGATCCATTAGAATTTTTCGATTCAAAGCCATACCCTGAACGTTTAAAGGAAAGTCAAGCCAAAACAGGTCTTAAAGATGCTTTACGTTCTGGCCATGGAAAAATGAATGGTCAAGACATTGTTATTGCTTGTATGGACTTTAGTTTCATCGGCGGATCCATGGGATCTGTCGTTGGTGAAAAAATCGCGCGTTCGATAGATTATTGTATTGAGCATAAAATTCCATTTATGCTAATCTCCAAATCAGGTGGTGCACGGATGATGGAAGCCGCATTTTCATTAATGCAAATGGCTAAAACTTCGGCTAAATTAGCGTTATTGGCAAAAGCAGAACTTCCTTACGTTTGTTTATTGACAGACCCTACCACAGGAGGAGTTACAGCATCTTACGCAATGTTAGGTGATGTAAATATCGCAGAACCGGGAGCATTAATCGGATTTGCAGGACCTCGTGTCATTAAAGAAACAATCAAAAAGGATCTTCCAAAAGGATTCCAGACTTCAGAATTTGTTCTTGAGCATGGGTTTTTGGATTTCATTGTCGACCGTAGACAGTTAAAAAAACAAGTGGCTACTTATCTTAAATTAGTGGGATAATCATTGCTAGGATATAAAAGAAAGCGGTGCCAAGAATATTCTTGGTACCGCTTTCTTTTTTCGCCCCATAACTGTTGTGCCTGCGACCTTATGACGGCTTTATAGCAGAGTTAAATAAGCCATTCTTTTAAAGATATCGCCAAAAAGCCCATATTTTTCTTTTGGACAAATAGTCCGGTTCCACCTCCTTGTCATACGCTTCCCGCTCAAACGAAATACGCCGGTACGCTTTATCAAAATCCCGAAATTGAATAAAATGAACGGCAAATTCAAGAAGATACCAAACATAGAAAAAGAGAATACCTAATTCAAGCGCCTGCCGCAAATGTATACGCTCATGCCGAATCAAGTCCTCGTTCTGTCTAAAAAAGGTACTTTTCAGAAAGATAAAAGGATAAATAGTAATTGCATTGGCTTTTCCAAAAGAGAAGAAATTCGTCCAAAATTTGCTAACTATAATCATATAAGAAGTCCAGACCGTTTTCAAACGAATCAAACTTAGAAAAATTTACCTTTATACACAATTATTATTGGCTTCTTATGAATTGTACTATATCCCTATCGTTCAGTCCTTGATCCGATAAGAGATCGCAAAAATTTCTTTTTGAATAGGAATTTTTATTAAGTTTGCTATAGATTAATTGTGAAGATATGCCGTACAAAGAGCGTGAAATAAATAAATTGTATTATACAATGGGAGAAGTTACAGAAATGTTTGATGTAAATGCATCCCAGATACGTTTTTATGAGCGTGAATTTGATATTCTACAGCCTAAGAAAAATAAAAAGGGTAATCGCTTATTTACGCAAGAAGATATTGCCAATTTAAAGATCATCTTCAATTTGGTTAAAGATAAAGGTTATACACTACAGGGGGCACGTGATTACCTGCGTGACAACAAATCTGAGGCAAAAGAAAATCAACGTGTTGTAGATTCATTGGAGCGTTTGAAGAACTTTCTTCTTGAAGTTCGTGATTCACTATAGCATTGAGAAAACTCTTATAAAATTCCCGAAACGTAACCATTACATCATATTCGCAGTGTTCATGGGATCCATTTCAGTAACGAAATCCATTCGACTATACAGAAGTAGCGCAAATTTCTGGACCCATTACATGAGAACCAAATGTATCCACGATCGCTTTGCCATCACACCATATATCATCCAGCTTTCAAAGCTCAAAAAAGATTAAAGAAAACCCCATCTAACGCTCGTTCAGTTCTATAACCTCAAGATTTTCAATTTTATCTTTATTGATATCAAACCGCATCAATGTCCTCACTTTATGCCAGCCGTGCTTACCCGCTGCACCTGGATTGAGGTGAAGGCATTGAATCTTAGGATCGAAGATAACCTTTAGAATATGGGAATGTCCAGTAATAAATAATTTCGGCGGATTTTTCATCAATTCTCCTTTAATACGTGGAGCATATTTCCCGGGATAACCACCAATATGTGTCATAAAGACGTCCACTTCCTCACACCTAAACCTCAAATCTTCTGGAAATTGTAAACGAATTTCTTGACCATCAATATTACCATAAACTCCGCGCAGCGGTTTAAAAGCCGCCAACCGATCTGCAACATCCACATCACCAAAATCGCCTACATGCCAAATCTCGTCGCAGGCTGCAAAATGAGTAAATACCGCTTCATCTAAAAAAGAATGTGTATCTGAGAGTAATCCGATCTTTGTCATCATTTAAAAAGCTAAAAAATAAGGTGCCAGGGCCGTGCGATATGCTTCTGAATAAATACCTTTAGCAGCATAAATAACAAACTCACGTACTGCAACCGACTCAACAGGCCTCCGTTCAAAGGTTACGATCTTACGTAGCACCGATTCTCCTTCAAAGGAACTTATCCGAACTTCAGTAGAACAATGTAAACCTCTTTCTGTAGAAATACTGACTAAGGTATCCGCTAATGCCGCTGGAAGGATAAGGATTAATTTCCCCCGATTCGATAAGCGTATAGAGGCGAAATCCAACAGTTCAAAGAAAAAATCCAGATCCGTATGTCTAGCCAGTTTCCTCCGTTCATCCGGATTATGCAACGAATCCGTATAAAAAGGTGGATTTGATACAATCAAATCATAATTTCCTGTTGTATCCAGTTGCTGAAAGGAACTAGCATGTAGCGTTAGGCGTTCACGGAAAATGGAATTGCGAAAATTTTTATCCGCCATCAACGCAGCCAAAGCGTCGACTTCAACAGCTTCTATCTGGCTATTCCCAAGACGCTGAGCCAACATCAAGGCAATGACTCCAGTGCCTGTGCCCACATCTAAGACACGTTCTACAGGTTCTATCTCCGACAATGAAGCCAACAAAACACCATCTGTATTGATCTTCATCGCACAGTCAGACTGATCAACCTCAAATTGTTTAAACCGAAATATCGACGCCATACGCCAAAGATAAAACTTTTAGGACCTTTGGCACAAACAAACCCATGTAACCTGCGATTTATTTGCTAATTTAGTCAGCAACAAATCTATATAAGCCATGAATATCCGTCAGCTAGCTCTTATGATATTGATTATGAGCTGTGTCATCCCAACAAAACTATTGCATGGGCAGGAAAATTGTGAACGATATACCGTTGAGACACTTCCCCTTTTGACGCAAGCCTTAAACAACAATGACTTTGACAAAATTGACCCTTTACTTAATAGTATACAGGCAAGCTGTGGTATCAATGAATTTGTACAACGGTTACGCATTCTTATGCAAATCATTGAAAAGAAAAATAGTACTGCAGCGATTGACCTCTATTGGAACAGTCAATTTGATAAAAGCTTTCTACAAAGACTGGATGCGGCAGACCAGGACGATTTCTCAACGCAATACGAACAGCATAAGGAAAAATACAATTTTTACCCATTGCGGCATCCACTGGATGGCCTCATCAAAGTAAGGGCACAAGCACTCCTTGTTTCTGACAGTTACACGTTAACGGATCAGGAAAAAGATATTTTACAGCTTTTTTCAGATACTGACGTTTCCAGTGCTGTACAAGACGGACGATCTAATGAACAAGATAATCAACAGCCATTTCCAGCACCCAAAGTGTACAGAGATAGACAAAAAGCCAAACTTGGCTATGTTCCTTCAATCGGCGTAGTCACCCCACTTGGTGGAGCCAACAAAATTTTCGGAACCAACGTAAGCTTTGGATTTATGCTGATGAGCTCGCTAGAAAGAAAATTTATTTTTGAAGGTGGCTTCAAGGTGCGCATCAACTCAAACGACCGCAATATTGATTACAATTACGATGGCTCCAATGTTTCGGTCAATTCTTCAGCGACCGCATTTATGGGCGGTGCTGTAGGTTACAAAGTTTTTGACAACGACAAATGTATACTGATTCCAAAAGGTATCCTTGGCATAGATATTACAGATACCGGTATTACAGAAAGCGCTTATTCCTCTGGTTATTATGATCCGGATGGTTATTATTATGATGGTGGATACACCGATCGTATGGTAACCATCAATAATGTGCACTTAGGACTTGGTCTCGCATCCCTATTTCGCATGAAAAACCAAAAGTACATTGGTTTCGAACTCGGCTATCATTACGCGCCTTATGATGCCAGCAGTAAGGTATTGATCCCAATACAGGCGAATTACGGAAGCTTGGAACTATTTTTCAGGTTTTAAGCAATAGCCCTTCAAAAACTTTCATGACTTCGCAGACATCAACAACAATGAAAGCGAGCTCAAGGTTCTCTCTAACCAATAAGATCAGGCACTTTCAGAAAAAAATACGCCAGATGATGTTCTGTTTTAAAAAACATGATCTGGCGTGTTCAAATCGAAGAAAACAAGTCCCACTTGAGATCAGGTGTACAAGTCCAAAAGAAGATTTAATTCTTTAGCAGGCGTTGTATCTCATCCAGCTTCATTAATGCCTCAACTGGAGTAAGCGAATTAACATCCAGATTATTCAGCATATCCCTGATCTTATTCAAGACAGGATCATCAATGGAAAACATTTGCAATTGGTAGGCCTGTTTCTGAATCTTACGCATACTATCCTTAATCTGCTCCCCACCAGTTCGCTCCTGCTCCAATCTTTTCAGGATCTGGTTGGCACGATTCAGCAACTTTTGTGGCATCCCCGCGAGCTTTGCCACATGAATACCAAAACTATGTTCTGAGCCTCCTGGAACGAGCTTCCGCAAGAAAATAACTTTGTTATTGACTTCCTTCACCGTCACATTATAATTTTTAATACGATCCAATGAAGTTGTCAGCTCATTTAATTCATGGTAATGCGTTGCAAACAATGTTTTTGCTTTGGCTGCGGGATTATTGTGTAAAAACTCAGCAATAGCCCAAGCAATAGAAATACCGTCATAGGTACTGGTACCACGACCGATTTCATCTAAAAGAATGAGACTACGGTCTGATAAATTATTCATGATGCTCGCCGTCTCATTCATCTCTACCATAAACGTAGATTCTCCAGAAGAAAGATTATCTGAAGCGCCCACACGGGTGAAAATTTTGTCAACCAGACCGATCTTTGCTTCTTTTGCCGGTACGAAACAACCAATTTGCGCCATCAACACGATCAATCCAGTCTGACGGAGTAACGCCGATTTACCGGCCATATTAGGCCCCGTAATAATAATAATCTGTTGTGTCTTTGGGTCCAAGAAGGTATCATTGGTAATATAGTCCTCGCCTATTGGCAGGTTTCTTTCAATGACAGGGTGTCTTCCGCCTTTAATATCCAAGATCTTGCTCTCGCTGATTTCAGGCTTTACATAATAATTTTTCTCTGCTACAACCGCAAAGTTAAGCAGCACATCCAGCTTAGCGATCAGCTGTGCATCGAGCTGAATAGGTTTGATATATTCAGCAATGGAAAGCAATAGCTCTGCATATAATCTATTCTCCAGTGCTTGGATCTTCTCCTCAGCACCTAGAATCTGTTCTTCATATTCTTTCAGTTCCTCCGTAATGTAACGTTCAGCATTCACCAGCGTCTGTTTACGTATCCACGTCGTAGGAACCTTATCCCTATGGGTATTGGTAACCTCCAGGTAATAACCAAAGACATTATTGAATGCAATTTTCAAGGATGGAATTCCAGTGAGTTCTGCTTCCCTTTTTTGAATCTCAAGCAAATAATCCTTACCGCCAAAGGCAATTTTACGCAATCGATCCAATTCCGGATCAACGCCATCAGCAATTACGCTACCCTTATTGATTGCCACTGGGGGCTCGGCCTGAACCTGCAGCTCTATTCTTTCCCGGATAACTGTACAAGCATCCAATTGCTCCGATATGGTCTGTAGCGCGTTGGCATCTTTACGATCTGTAAGTTCCTTCAACTTTTCTATCGCATATAAAGCCCGTTTTAATTGCACGATTTCCCGCGGATTCGCTTTTTGTAGTCCTATCTTGGAAATTAGGCGTTCAAGATCCCCCACCTGCTTGATCTGACCAATCAACTCATCCCTTAAATTGCGATCAGCAACAAAGAAATCCACCACATTCAATCGTTCCTGAATACTTTTCTTGTCTTTTAACGGCATCACAATCCAGCGCTTGAGCAAGCGCGCTCCCATTGGACTGGATGTATGATCCAATACATCAGAAAGGGTGACAGCATTTTCATTCAACGAACCGATTAATTCCAAATTGCGGATCGTAAAGCGATCCAGCCACATAAAACGATCTTCTTCGATACGCGAAAGCGTAGAAATGTGTTGTAGGTTACGATGCTCGGTCTCGTTTAAGTAATGTAAAGCTACACCGGCAGCAACAATCCCCGCAGGCATCCGATCAACGCCAAACCCTTTCATCGACGAAACCTCAAAATGCTTCAATAATGTTTCTGTAGCATAGTCTCCCGTATACGGCCATTCGTCAAGAAAATAAGTATAGTAATGCGACCCAAACTGCTCCGCAAAATCCTTGCTCTGTTTTTTGGAAAGAATGACTTCCGTTGGCTTAAAACCTTGAAGCAATTTATCGATATAGGTAACACTTCCCTGAGCAACCAAAAATTCGCCTGTTGAAATATCAAGAAAAGAAATACCGATCCGCTCTTTTTCGATAAAGATTGACGCTAAATAATTATTCGATTTCTGCTGAACAATATTGTCATTGTAGGAAACGCCAGGGGTAACCAACTCTGTCACACCACGCTTAACGATTGTTTTTGTCGTCTTAGGATCCTCCAACTGATCACAGATCGCCACCCGTTGGCCGGCACGCACCAATTTTGGAAGATAGGTCTCCAACGAATGATGAGGAAAACCAGCCAACGCGGTTTCCGATTCCGAGCCATTACCACGCTTCGTCAAAACAATGCCCAAAATCTGGGCAGCTTTGATTGCATCCTCACCAAATGTCTCGTAAAAATCGCCAACACGGAACAACAATAACGCTCCAGGATATTTAATCTTGATCGCATTATACTGTTGCATCAATGGGGTCACTTTCTTTTCTTTTGCCAACTTGTAAATCAATTTTTATGAAGCGTAAAAATAGGATAATATCGTCGCTTTGGCAAATTACAATATCGAACAAATTTTAACACTAATTAAGAATCTTTGATCTGTCAAATTAATATATTTGATTTCCATATAAACTATTTATTATGAAAGTCTTTTTCGCCACATTATTGCTTTCGCTAATGCTCCTCAACATTGCTTACGCACAAATGAAATCAGATCCCATTTCGTTAACCGATGAATCATATTATAAGTCTGGCAAAACACAGCTTGCTAAAGTGACAGGCCGTGTGCTAAACGCAAGTCCAGAGGAACTCTCAAATCTCAAAATTCAATACACCTTTGTTAACCTAATCTGACCTAGTCAAAGCAGCAATGAGATAAAGGCAAATGCCGATGGTACCTTTGAATTTACCCAAATACATATACTACCTTACCAACAGATATGGTTTAGCTTAGGTGACTATGCTTATACCTGTCTTTACCTTCAAGATGGATTGGAAATCACCTTCGATCTAAGCAAGCTCAATAAAAAAGAGATTTATATGATCGGTGATGGTATTTCGTTTGCAGGAAAAGATGCCGAAGTAAATCGGCAAATGAACGAATATATTTTATTTGACAAGAAGCATAATCCCGATTTTTACAAGCCACTCCGCCAGCTCAATCCAAGCGACCCTAATTTTCAATATAAATTAGATTCCCTATTTAAGATTCAGCGGAATACAGATCAGGCTTTCTATCATACATACGGCACAACATGTAAAACGCTGATTGACGCCGCCACTGATGCCCAGTATACGTACAGACAATTGGATTACTACCTAACAAATAAAATTAAAGTAGCTAATGATAGTATACTAGTTCCTATTTATTCGATATCTAATCATGTCAGCGATTATTTTAGATTTTTGCATTATTACGTGAAATATGTCCTTTACCCGGTCAATGAAACTCGTGGAGACTACGTGAAAGTAGCAGACTATGCCAATCAAACCTTCCCTAAAAATTACGCCGATATTATCAACCTCAGATTTGAAGACGACGATATTGCAGCGCAAAATAAGATTTATAAGACAATACTGAACAAATTAAACAGCAAATGGGCGAAAGAGAATATTAGAATAGAAATAGATGGGCTAAATGTTAAACAAACAAAATTGGAAAAGCTACTGGCGTCAGCAAAGTCAGCACCAAAACAGACCTCACTAGGAAAAATAATCAAAGAATTTTCATTTGATGCCGAGCTCCTCTCAAACCAAAGCAAAGACGGATCCGAACTTCTTAAAACCATCAAAGCAAAATACCATAATAAACTTATCGTATTAGATATATGGGCTACCTGGTGTGCGCCTTGTATTGGTCAGATGCCTTACAGCAAAAAACTATATCATGAGGCTAAGGGAGCAAAATCACCAATAGAATTCGTGTATCTATGTACTGATCAAGGATTAAATCAAGAGAAATGGATCAATAAGGTAGCCGAACTTGAACAACCTGGCACACATATTTTTGTCGAAAATAATGTAATTAGCGAGCTACTGTCTTTATTTAACGGTGCCGGTTTTCCAACTTATGCTGTGATTAAACCCAATGGTGAAATTGATACCAAGGCAATATCCTGGATGAAAGACGTGACATTAGAAAAATTAGAAGAAATGACAAAATAGTATGTGGAATCTTTGCTTTATGATGCTTATGTTTGCACAAATTTTGTAATGATATGGCCATCAAAAGATCTGGTAAACAAAATACGTCCAGCAAACAACAAAATACCTTCAAAAAAAAATCCTTCAACCCATTGAAGTCCATAAAATCTCCGATCCTGCGCATTGCGACACGGGTAGTGCTCTATTTTATTGGTATTTCACTCTTTTGGGTCATTAGCTTAAGGTTCGTCAATCCTCCCATCACCTGGTTGATGATTCAACGTGGGTTTGAACTAAAAGAGCAGGGCAAAGGATTTAAACTGGAAAAAAACTGGCTGGATTACGATGAACTTTCGGACAACCTCAAGTTAGCGGCCATTGCAGGAGAAGATGCTCACTTTATGACACACTGGGGATTCGACATGCAAGGGATTCAGAATGCCATTAAAAAAAATGCACAGGGAAAGAAATTACGCGGCGGAAGTACAATCAGTCAGCAGGTCGCCAAAAATGTCTTTCTATGGCCAGGGCGCTCCTGGTTAAGAAAAGGTTTCGAGACCTACTTTACAATTCTTATAGAAACATTCTGGAGCAAGAAACGCATCCTCGAAGTTTATCTCAATGTGATTGAAATGGGACAGGGAGTTTATGGTGCCGATGCGGCAGCGTCGTATTATTTTAGTAAAACAGGCAGCAATCTTTCAAAAAAACAAGCCGCATTGATTATAGCCATACTGCCAAACCCAAGAGAATGGGATGCCCGTAACCCTTCTGCTTATGTCAATAGACGCGCAAATGCGATTGCAAAATACATGCACCATTATACTATTCCTGAATAAGCGAAGCTATCGCCATTCGGCGGACCAATCAGAAAGAGAAGCAATACAGATCTATAGATCAAAAAGAAAGGCCACAATTACATATGGCCTTTCTTTTATACTTGTTTACAACTTATTTAAAAAGTCGCTTATGCCAGCTTTGATGGAAGGGCACTGCCCAAGCATTCTCCATTTGATGTTCATGGGTAATAGTATTATCAAATACTAAGGTATTATCATTGATGGTACCGTCTGCCAGTAGCTTCTCAAATCCGTCACGGTTAACCACGCCTATTCCTTGATCCCCTTTATATGCAAATTGCATGCGATCAAATAGTTGAATACCATACTTCGATTCAACTCCTTTTAAAAATCGAACCGAACTATCAATAGAACAACCTGATGCAGCCGCCACTTCCTCGTCCACCTTAAGGATAATAAAAAGATTATCCCGCAATTCTGCGGAAGCAGAAAGTGGTTTTCCATGTACTTTCCACTGTTCAGCAAAAGCTTCTAGGTCAGTAACAATCTCCTGTCCCTCTGCTGCCGTTAGCAGACGATCTGCCTGATAAATCCAGATACGCTTCATATGCAAATGATTTTTTACAGATCCATCTAGCCGATACGAATCAACTGATTAACCCGATACTGTTTATACTCCCGAATACATGGAATATCGCACCCATTGCATCCGATTTCGTTTAAAAATTAAACCAGATTCAACAACTCGAATCCGAAGTGCCAATGTGTTTCACCACAATACCTTGACCTCTTATCACTAACCAATATAATACGGAGAGATCATTAAGTAAACGATCACCCCAGTAACTGCAACATAAAGCCACATAGGGTAAGTTATGCGGGCAAGCTTCTTATGACGCTCATAAGAACCCGATATGCCTCTAACAAATGTAAAGAGTACAAAAGGGATAATGATAATGGAAAGCAAAATATGCGTGATCAGGATAAAGAAATAGATCGGTCTCAAAATTCCCTCGCCACCATATTTTGTTTCGATTGAAGTCATGTGATAAGCGACATACATAGCCAGAAAAGCTAAGGAGCAAGCAATACACATTTTGATCAAACGCTCGTGCAAGGGCTTATTGCCCTTTTTTATTGCAGCCACTGCCCAAAAAAGCAGTACAGCCGTAATCCCATTGATAGCCGCGTAGATGGGAGGCAAAAATGTTAGCGGCTTTACATCATAACCCAGCTTTTGTAAATTCACTGTGAAAAGGATAGCAACCACTATCGGGATAGCAATAGATAGCACCCAAATCCATTTACTATACTTTTTCTCCTTGTTAAGACTCTCTTCCATGATAATTATCTCTTTTGTTCTATTGTAGCTGGATGGTTTCGGACTTCCTCGACCAATAATAATTTGATTTCATCCTCAAGGCGGTCAACATCCGTTTTGACATTAATGTCATAAATACCTCTTATACGTCCTTTTGTATCAAGTAAAAGATAATTAGAACCAATAATAAATGGTTTATTGCCATCATTGTTGACAAGCGCGTCCTGCAATAGACTTTCTTTAGCAAATTTAAAGATATCAACAGAAGGATCTGTCACAAAAAACCAAGATTTGGTCCAGGGTTTGTAAACTTTCGCGTATTTCGCTAATACATCAGGTGTATCATAGGCTGTATCAACCGTGATAGAATACAACTTAACTTTCTGATTCTGAATAAACCGATTAGCAATTTGATCTAATCGCTTAATCATTGTCCTTGATAAGGAAGCGTCCCTAGAATACATCAGGTGGACTACAGAGAGTGTTGTATCATTGTCCAACAAATGCACTTTCTTACCATCGTAATTCACAAAATCAACAGGCGTCACCGTATGGTAGATGGTATCGGGAATATCACGTCCCCATTTTCGATGTGTTGTTCCAGGCACTTCCTTTTTCCCAAAAATTGGTAAGGAGGCGTAGCTATTCGAGCCGCTTTTATTTAGTATAAAATATAAAAATCCCGGCAGTAAAAGAATTACTGCCAGGATCAATATAGTTTTAATACCTTTCTTTTGTCCAGTATTATTATCCATTCACTTTATCTATTTATTTGGAAATATTTGATGTTCTTGGAATGCAGAAGCTAAATGGCCTCCTTCAACTAGCATCAAAACAATAAAATAAATAATAAAAATAAAGACGATTCCTACAGTGACAATGAAGCTCGATTTCTCGAATTTCAAGTGCATAAAGAATGCAATGATATAATAAGCTTTAACTAAAGTAAGTATAATGTAAATTGAATTAACCAATACCCCTTTAGACAGAATTTGCCAATGGTGAACGAAGCCTAATGCGATTAAGAACTCTAGGCAAGTAAGGGCCAAAAGTACTCCAAACACCCTCCAGATGGCTTTTTTATCCAACCCACCTTCGTGAGCGTGCTCTCCGTGAGCGATATTATCTTGATATTGTGACATAGCTTTTGTAATTAAATTGATTTACTAAACAAGGTAGAAAAGTGTAAACACGAATACCCACACTAAATCCACAAAGTGCCAATATAGACCTACTTTTTCAATCATTAAATAGGATCCTCTTTTTTCAAAAGTATTATTTAAAGTCATGAACAAAATAATGATGTTCAAAATAATACCAACAGTTACGTGGAAACCGTGAAAACCAGTAATTGTAAAGAATAGGTTTGCAAACTGAAGTGCTGATGTATACGATACATCTCCCGTAAAGAAATGGCTCAATTTTTCAACAACATTTCCGCCTTCCATATGTGTAGCAATATCAGTAGCAGGATTACGTCCGAACCAAAAGCCTTCGTGGTGCAAATGCGTCCACTCTAATGCCTGACAACCAACGAAACAAAGACCACCTAAGATTGTCCATAACATCCATTTAACAACCTCATGCTTCGAATTACGATGTCCAGCTTCAACCGCCAACACCATAGTTACTGAAGACATAATCAAAATAAACGTCATTAAACCGACAAATACTAAGGGTTGTCCCCCGTCAGTAATTCCTGGAATAGATTGAAAAACCTTATCAGGATCCGGCCATACAGCGTGTGAAAATCGTTGCGCGCCATAATAAACCAAAAATGCAGAAAATGTGAAGGCATCCCCTACCAAGAAAAACCACATCATGATTTTTCCATACTCTAAGTTCCAAGGTGATTTTCCACCATTCCATGGACCAGTTTTTACCTTATCCAATTGCGATACTGTTGTACTCATTGTTTACTATTATTGATTCAAAAGTAAGAAAACATATATATAAATCCATAAAAGATCGAGAAAATGCCAAAAAATACTGGCAAGATCCATGCGGAAAAGATTGCCGTCTTTAGGAAGTTTGTTAATTCCTATAATCGCGCCAATCAAAACGATCAACCCCGCAATAATATGCGCCAAGTGCATCCATATAAAAACGTAAATAAAAGATTGCGATGCATTGTTATTCACAAAATAAACACCCCTATCGATCAATACATTCCAAGCATGAACTTGCAAGGCAAAAAATACAACTCCCAAAATAAAAGTTGCTATCAAAAACAACCGCTGTTTGGAAGACTCGCCATTTTTAGCCGCTCTATGGGCTAAAAACATCGTTAGACTACTAACCACAATCACCAAGGTACTATATAAAAGTGCATTTGGCAATAGGGTCTTAATCCCTTTGTCCACACCGCTCGCTGTATATACAATGAAACCACTGGATAACGCCGCAAACATCATGAACATCCCCAACATACCCAACCATAGGTTGAACTTTTGGGCTTTTCTCTGTACTAACTTCTCGTCAGTTTGTGCTTGTATATCTAACATTATTTCAACGGAATAAAGTTAAGCAATAATACGAGTTGTGTCACAGGCAAATAGATAAATGAGGTAAACATCACTTTCTTTGCTGAAGGAATATCACAATTCTTAAACAGCAAATAACCGTAATAACCAAACATTATTCCTCCGACCACAGATACAATCGTAAACCAAATTCCACCAAAGCCAAAATGATACGGTATAAAACCTGCAGGTATCATAAACAAACCTGAAATGAATACCATAAACGCAGATATCTTATCACGTTTTGTCGTCGGCAATAAGCGAAAACCCGCTAATTTATAGTCATCATCCACAACCCAAGCAATTGCCCAGAAATGCGGAAACTGCCATAAAAATTGAATAGCAAACAACACAAAGGGAATAATAATAATTGCCGCTTCATTATGTCCACTATAGTAGGCTAAATCGTCTTGCGAAAAGGCTGCATAATATCCAATTAATGGCGGAAATGCACCCGGAAACGCGCCGACAAACACTGCTATTGGTGATTTTCTTTTTAATGGTGTATAGATAAATGCGTAAAGAAGAATACAGAAAACCGACAGCAGACCAGCGACAAAGTTTAAGCGAACAAGCACCAAGGTTCCTAAGATGCCCATAAAGACACTTAATACCAAAGCTTGTCCTGTTGTCATGCGGCCTGATGGCAACGGTCTGTCCTCCGTACGTTTCATCAGTTTATCCAAATCCTTTTCAATGATCTCATTAAAACCATTAGCAGAACCTGTCACCAGAAAACCACCTATAGTCAACAATAACCAATTGAACCAGAATATATCACCCTGTTGTTTTGATCCTATCAGAAAAGCAATTGACGCAGAAAATACAACCGTCAACGTAAGTCTCAACTTAACAAGCTTTTTGAAATCTGAAATAAATTCTTTCATAACTAAAAGAGACCTCCTACTATCAGTGTAATTAAACACGTACTTTTAAACATAAACATCCCGAATGCCAAGATTAGTGCCTTTGCTTGTTTAACAATAACAACAGGTAGAACTGCGCGCCAAATAACAGCGTAGCTACCACCAAATGCGTTGTTTGTGCAAATGCAGGTATTGCAAATCGAGCTAAGATAATTCCTGATAGCATTTGGATACCCACTAGAATCAATGCGATTAAAGCAAATTTATATTGCTTAGACCCCGTATTAAAACTCGTGCGGACCAAAAAGAATAATACAATAACTAAAATCAAAGAACAATATGCCAACCAGCGATGTAACTCAAACTGTTGGCCAATAGTTGTTATAAAATCAGTCCGGGCTATCGTTGAACCGGTTAATAAATCAACCTCCTCGCGAACTCCCGTTCCGACAATTACCTGTGTTAGCATCAATAAAATTGAAGCAATAGCAAGTCCTTTTAATATACCCAAAGAACGATTGACCAGTAAGGTCTTGTTTCGCAAAGTAACTGCTTTGAAATATGTATAAATACTAATACAAACAATTACAATGGCTAAGAGCATATGTACCGTAATAATCCAGGGCATCAGATTTGTCGATACAACGATCGATCCCAACCAGGCCTGAAGTACGACAACAAAAAGATTAATCACTGACCAAACAACGATCGAGCTTTTTGATTTTAAATAGGTGAAAGAATAAATAGCTGTAAATAACAAACAGAATCCGGAAACAACGCCTACCAACCGATTGATATATTCCGTCCAGGTTTTCGCAACATTAAACTCTTCATGCTGCAAAATACTCTTATCAGTACGGAGCTTGTAAGCCATTTCTTTATCGCCGAAAAATTCTACAATTTTCGCGAAACGTTCGTTCTTCTTTGCCCTTCCTTCAATATAATGCTGTTCATATCCTTGCGGTAATTGGGAGATATCTGTTGGAGGAATAATACGGTTAAAACATCTTGGCCAATCTGGGCATCCCATTCCTGACCCTGTACTCCGAACAACTCCGCCAGCAATAATGACCAAAAACAACACAATGATCGTTATAAAATTGGTCTTTATAAATCGCTTCTCAGCTGCTGGAAACATAATACTACCCCTACCTCTTAAAATACAAACTTCTATAAAATAGAGTAGGAATCCCTACTCTATTTTATAAGATTTTATTAGTCTTTTCTACCATTTTGAGCATTCCATTCTGCCTGGATACGCTCAGCTTCCTCGTCTCCTTCGAAATCATGAGGCAAATTAGAGCTCATTGTTTCAGAGAAAGGAACACTTTGAGGAATAAAATCCTCACCATGACCTGGCTTACTGTAATCGTAAGGCCAACGGTGTACAGTTGGAATTTCTCCTGGCCAGTTACCATGGATATGCTCTACCGGAGTAGTCCATTCCAATGTGTTTGACTGCCAAGGGTTTTGTGGGGCTTTTTTACCGAAGAAAATCGATGTAAAGAAGTTCCACAGGAAAGCTACCTGACCTAAAGCAGCCACAATCGCAGCCCAAGTTACCAATTGGTTGACAGAAACCCATTTTGCCATGAAATCAAAGTGTGTAAATGCATAGTAACGGCGAGGCACACCATCGATACCCATAAAGTGCATTGGGAAGAATACCATGTAAGCACCAACGAAAGTCAACCAGAAGTGTAAATAACCTAATTTTGTGTTCATCATACGACCGAACATCTTAGGATACCAGTGGTAAACACCACAAAGCATACCGAAGATTGACGCCGATCCCATTACCAAGTGGAAGTGGGCAACAACAAAATACGTATCGTGTAAGTTGATATCTAATGCCGCATTACCTAGGAACAATCCTGTCAAACCACCAGAGATAAAGAACGATACCAAACCGATAGCAAACATCATCGCCGGAGTGAAACGGATATTACCTTTCCACAACGTTGCAAGATAGTTAAACGCTTTTACCGCTGAAGGAACCGCGATAATCAATGTTGTAATCATAAATACACCACCCAAGAACGGGTTCATACCTGTTACAAACATGTGGTGACCCCATACGATAAACGATAACACGGTAATACCGATCAACGAATAAACCATCGCATGGTAACCAAAGATTGGTTTACGTGAGTTGGTTGCAATAACCTCAGAAGTTAAACCTAAAGCCGGCATAACAACGATATATACCTCAGGGTGACCTAAGAACCAGAACAAGTGTTGGAACAAAATTGGTGAACCACCTTCGTTCGGTAAAATTTGTCCTTGAACAACAAGATCCGACAAATAGAATGACGTACCAGCAGCACGGTCAAAAATCAGAAGAACAACCGCCGAAACCAATACTGGGAATGACAACATACCTACGATAGCAGTTAAGAAGAACGCCCAGATTGTCAAAGGCATTTTCCATAAGTCCATTCCTTTTGTGCGCATGTTCAAAATTGTACTTACATAGTTAATACCACCGATCAACTGTGAAGCTACAAATAGAACCATACTCACCAACCATAAAGTCATACCTGTTGCAGATCCTGCGATTGCAGTAGGAACAGCCGATAGTGGCGGGTAGATCGTCCAACCAGCAGAAGCAGGTCCACTTTCTACGAAGAACGATGCAACCATAATAACTGATGCTACAAAGAACAACCAGTAAGACAACATGTTCATAAAAGGAGATGCCATATCGCGTGCTCCGATTTGATATGGAATCAATAAGTTACTAAAAGTACCCGATAGACCAGCCGTTAACACGAAGAATACCATAACGGTACCGTGAATGGTTACCAAGGAAAGGAAAAACTCCGGTTTTATACGACCGCCTTCAGCCCATTTACCTAAGAATACTTCTAATATAGGGAACTCTTTATCCGGCCATGCTAATTGGATACGGAATAATACTGATAAAAGCATCGCAAAAACTGCCATGATGATACCAGTGATCAAGAATTGCTTAGCAATCATCTTGTGGTCACCCGAGAAGATATACTTTCTGATGAACGACTCCTCATGATGATGGCCGTGCGAATCGTGATGTTCAGCGCTATGCGATATTACTGTACTTGACATATTCGATTTTATATTCAAAAATTCTTAATTAGTTCAAAGATGCTGTAACTTGTACGCTATCCTTTTTCACGTTAGCTGTTTTACCACTGAACTCTTTTTGCAAATCCTCAGTAAAATATTTATTTTGTTTAGCTAACCACTCTTTATATTTCTCTTCAGTTACGACAACCACTTTCTTTTGCATGTTGTAGTGACCAGATCCACAGATCTTGTTACACAACATCACGAAGTCATAGTTATAATCACCCAAACGATCACGCATTTCTTCTGTTGTTACAGTAGGTGTGAATTGGAAATAGTTGGTCATCCCTGGTACCGCATTGATTTGAACACGGAAATCAGGAATATAGAAAGAGTGAATAATATCTTTTGAAACGATATGGAAACGAACAGGTTTGTTTACAGGCAACCAAATTTCAGATCCCTGAATATCATCCCAGGAATTTTTATCATTAAAGTCAATACCGTAAGGGTTGGTTGGTGTCGTCATTTTATAATTACGTTTACCAATAATCCCATCTGAACCAGCATAACGGACATTCCATTGGAATTGCTCGCCTAATACCTCAACTTGTAATGCTGATTTTTGAAGATCTTCAGGAATATTTGTGATCGATCTCCATGTAAAGAAACCGAACAATACCAATACTGTCAAAACAACAGCTGGAACAATTGTCCACAATTTCTCGATTGCATTGTTATGAGGATAATAATAAGCCTGACGTTTTGCACGCATGCGGTACAAGAATGTAAATGTCATCAACAAGATGTGTGTGATAACCAATACAAATGTTGTAATTGCTGTCGTAATGATAAACATCGTATCAATACGCTCACCGTGCTCAGTTACTGCCGATCTCCAATAAGCAGCTCCCCAGTGTACATATGACCAATATACACCATAAAGGAATACAACCAAGAAAATGAATAACAATGCCGATTGAAATGTGTTATTCGCAAACGGATTGTATTTACCGTTCATCTTTCTTGTCAATTCATAGATCGAAAGTACTTTACCGATAACGGCAACAACTGTACATATAACCAAGAATAACAAGACATAATATGTGAAGTTTTTATAAACCTGAGGGTCTATTTGCTTCACTTCTTCAACAGCAGGAGCAGCAGCACTAGCTTCTGTAGAAGAACTAGCAGATCCAACAGCAGCAGTACCTGCTGCCGCTGTTGTATCTTTTGCAACCGAATCCGTTGCTGCAGGGGCAGCTACTGCTGTAGTTGCCGCTTTAGCAGAATCAGATGCTACTGTATCTTGTTGACTTGCTAGGATAGGAGTCGCAAAAAGCAATCCTAGTGCAAGCACAAAACCCGAGATGGATTTGAATCTATTATTTAATTTAAAGCTCATTTCTTTTATAACGTTTTTACGTAACCTTCCTTTAAAAGTGAAACTATATCTGGTGATGCAAACTCTCATCCAAGAAAGGATGATTTTTAGGCACCAATGCTTGTTTACTCAATTTACTCATCACTAAGAAGATGAACAAACCTAAGAAACCAAGTGCAGTTCCGATTTCAATGATACCAAATCCTCTATGTTCAGCAACAGTACCAGGCATGATCATGATATAATAATCTAGCCAGTGACCAGCCAATAATAGAATCGCTACGAACAACATTACATTTTGTTTACGTTTAGCATCGCGATCCACTAATAGTAACAATGGTGCCACAAAGTTAATGATAATACTCAACCAAAACCAAGGTTTGTATTCAGGTTCCCAACGTTTGTAGAAATAAACTGTTTCCTCCGGCATGTTTGAATACCAAATCAACATGAATTGTGCAAACCAAACGTAAGTCCAGAAGATCGAGAAACCGAACATCAATTTACCCAAATCGTGTAAATGATTTTCGTTTACCCAGTTCATATAACCAGCTTTCTTCAATACAACAACGATGATCGTGATACATGAAATACCGCTAACCCACATTGCTGCAAAGTTATACCAACCGAACATCGTTGAAAACCAGTGTGCTTCTAAAGACATTACTGTATCGAAAGACCAGATAGGTGTAGTAAAACCGAAGATAACTAAGAAGATTGCCGACAATTTGAATGACTTTTTATAAGAAGCCAATCCTCCTTCCAAATCTTCTTTATAAGAAAGTTTCGCAAAAATAACAGCAAAAATGCTATATGTTCCCAAAAATACCACCTGACGGATCAAGAAGAATGGAACATTTAAATAAGCAGATTTACCTGCGATAATAGGGTCAAAATTTGTACTATGCGGATCAGTGATACCATCTGCATTCCAGTGGTGATATAAGTTATGCGTGGTTAAACCTAAACCTACAATAACTAATAAAACTAATGATGCAATTGGTAAAACACTCGCCATAGCCTGAGGTATACGTACCAAACCTGCAGACCATGCAGATTGTGTTACATATTGCAAGGCAACAAAGAATGTTCCAGCTGCGCATACACATGTAAAGTAATAACCCATCAATAACAAGTTGGCATAAGTACGCTCTACAGTAACGTGATCGCCCGAAAGCAACCCGAAAGCTACAGCAGCTACGCCTAGTACAACAGCGACAATACTGAACATTTTAGCTTTGCCAGCAAACTCGTATCGCTCGTTGAAATTATAATCGTGATGATGACTGTGAGTTCCCATTTATATATCTGATGTTAGATTATTTCTTTTGTAATTCGTGAACATACATAACAACTTTCCATCGCTCCTCTGGAGACAATTGAGATGCATGTGATCCCATGGAGTTGTGTCCGTAATAAATTGTATGGTAAATTTTACCATCAGTCAAGTCAGCCATCAAACCACCCCGTGAAGAGCTCGCCGCATCTGTTCTGTGATAAGATGGTGGCGGAGGAAAGTTCTCTAATTGACGAGTACCTCTTGAATCAGTCACGCTACGGTCTTTTGTGATAGGACCATCACCTTTACCTTCTACTCCATGACATATCGAGCAGTAAGTGGTGAACAAAGCTTTACCTTTTTCAAGATTTTCGGCATTTACGACCAAAGGACTTTTTACTTCTCTTCCTGCACGTTCATAATCCTCTAATGTATTGGCGTATTCAAAACGAGTGAAACCAATTGGATCTGTACCTTTAGGAGGTGTTTGTGCTGTTTTTCCATCAGCAAAATTCGCATTAGGTTGATCCGGATTGAAAGCAAGCGGATCGTACATGTTACGAGAAAACTCTAAACCTGTACTACGAGTTGTTTTGTCACCACAAGAAGAAACAAGTGCTGTCAATGCCACAGCTGCGCATAGCGTTCCAAGTAAATTCTTCTTATTCATAGCTAACATATTTTCTATCATTGTACTTAACTTCAACAGCTCCAGCTTCTTTCAATAAGCTATCGATCAAAGCGTGATCTGTATTTTCTTTGGCATCTACTGCAAGGATGAAACGATCATCTGTTGCTCTCAAGTCCATTACACGAGGTGCACGTCCCGGAAATAAGTGGTTACGGAAGAAAAACGTGGCAACCATACCCAAGGCACACAATAAGATGGTAACCTCAAATGTAACTGGAACAAAGTTTGGCATACCAAAAGATGGTTTACCACCGATATTCATCGGCCAATCATATGCCATTGTATAATACAACAAACTAAAACCTAATGTCGTTCCTAATGCTCCAAAGCAAAATGCTGCGATAGGCAAGCGAGAAGGTTTCACACCCAGCTTTGCTTCGATGCCGTGAATAGGCATCGGAGTAAAGCAGTCGTAAATACTTATATTGTTTGCTTGCAATTTGTCGATCCCATGCATCATTTCATCGGGATCCGCAAAACTACCTAATATATATTTTGTATTGTTCATTGCTGATTATTTTCTAACTGATAATTCTTTAATCTCTTCTTCTGTCACTGAATCATATTTCTCTAATGACTCCTGGAAGTACTTCACTTGTTCCTCAGGGAATGCGCCTTCTTGAGCCAATTTAGTTTTATGTTGTAATGAAGATGATTTCAACAACAATTTCACTTCGGCGATAGCGATACCTGGTAAGAAACGTAAGAACAACAAGAATAATGTAAAGAATAATCCGATTGAACCTACAAAGATACCTACGTCTGTCCAAGTTGGGTAGAACATTGCCCAAGATGAAGGCAAGTAATCACGGTGCAATGAAGTCACGATAATTACAAAACGCTCAAACCACATACCGATGTTTACAACAATCGATAAGATCCATGAGATAGGAATACTTGTACGGATTTTTTTGAACCAGAATAACTGTGGAGAAATTACGTTACAAGTCATCATTGACCAGTAAGCCCAAGCGTATGGACCCAACATACGGTTCTCGAAAGCATACATTTCGTATTCTGAACGAGAGTACATTGCGATAAACAACTCAGTCAAGTAAGCCACACCCACGATAGAACCCGTTGTCATGATAATGATATTCATCGACTCAATGTGGAACATCGTGATGTAGTTCTCAAAGTTCATTACTTTACGTAAGATCAACAATAACGTCTGTACCATCGCGAAACCAGAGAAGATCGCACCCGCCACGAAGTATGGAGGGAAGATCGTTGTATGCCATCCAGGGATAACCGAAGTGGCAAAGTCCATGGATACGATCGTGTGTACAGAAAGTACAAGCGGCGTAGAGATACCTGCCAAGATCAATGACACGATTTCAAAACGTTGCCAAGTCTTAACTGAACCATTCCATCCGAATGATAATACAGAATAGATTTTTTGTTTTAATCCAGTAGCACGGTCACGAATTGTTGCAATATCCGGCAACAAACCACAGTACCAGAATACCAAGGATACTGTAAAGTAAGTTGAGATCGCAAACGCATCCCATACCAAAGGAGAGTTGAAGTTTACCCAAAGTGATCCAAATTGATTTGGAAGTGGGAAAATCCAATAAGCCAACCAAGGACGACCCATGTGAGCTACAACGTATGTAGCCGCACAGATTACCGCAAAGATCGTCATCGCCTCTGCAGAACGGTTGATTGAATTACGCCAGTTCTGGCGGAAGATTAATAATACAGCTGAAATCAACGTACCCGCGTGACCGATACCTACCCACCATACGAAGTCGGTGATATCCCAAGCCCAGCCTACAGTTTTATTCAGACCCCAAGCGCCGATACCTGTCCAAAAGGTATAACTAACGCTAACTACCCATAATAAAGCACCTAATACAGCAACGGTAAAACCAATCCACCATGCTTTATTCGGTTTATTTTCAACCGGTAGTAAGATATCATCCGTAATTTTTGCATACGTAATGTCCTTACCGGTCATTAATGGTTCTCTTAATATTGATTCGTTATGCGATGACATAGTATTTTTATTTCAAATATTGTACAAGATTACGCCTCAAAAGTGTTTCTAACTTTTGTCATATAACCGATACCCGGTTGAACATTGATTTCCTCAAGTACGTAATAAACACGCTCGTTGCGTAATGCTTTAGATACTTCTGATTCTGGATCATTTGCATCACCAAAGATAATTGCATTTGCAGAACATGCTTGTTGACAAGCCATTTGGATATCGCCATCTTTAACTTTGCGATTTTGAATCTTAGCTTGTAATTTACCTGCTTGAATACGTTGGATACACATTGAACATTTCTCCATTACCCCACGTGAACGAGTAACAACATCTGGATTCAATACCAATTGTGTGAACTCATTGTTCAAGTAGTTGTCAAAACGTGAATCATTCCAGTATGCAAACCAGTTGAAACGACGAACTTTGAAAGGACAGTTGTTCGCACAGTAACGTGTACCGAAACAACGGTTATATGCCATGTGGTTCAAACCTTCTGAAGAGTGTACTGTTGCCAATACTGGACAAACCGTTTCACAAGGTGCGTGACCACAGTGTTGACACAACATCGGTTGGTGAACAACAGTGATATCTTCGAAATCTAAATCAGCCGAAGCTCTCGCAATTTCTTTTTCTTTTGTAAGATCTTGATCTTTTCCTTCGATCGTATAGTAACGGTCAATACGTAACCAGTGCATTTCACGACGACGGCGAACCTCATCACGACCTACAACAGGAATATTATTTTCTACGTTACAAGCAACAATACAAGCACCACAACCTGTACATGCGTTCAAGTCGATCGCCATCACCCATTTGTGACCTGGTTGCTCATATTTGTTCCACAAATCGTATGTTTTGTGATTATCTGTAAAGCGGCCTGCCTCAGAGTTAGGATCTTTCAAATATTTCGCAAAAGTAGTCTCACGAATAACGTTACGACCTTCGATCGTGTGGTGTGTCTGTGTTTGTGCCAATTGGTAAGTACCAGATGCTTTCGCTACAGTTGCTTTAGCAACACCTTGTACTGTACCATTGATGATAGAGGCAAATGGGAATGCGTTTTTACCAACTTCATTACCTGCTTTACCAACTTTTGTACGACCGTAACCTACAGCAACTGAAACTGTTCCTTGTGCTTGTCCCGGTTGTTGTACAACTGGCAATTCCAATTCAACACCATTTGCTTTTACAGTTACTTTACCGTCTTCACCCAAACCTAATTTCTCAGCATCTTTCGGGTTAAGAGCAGCATAGTTATCCCAAGTTACTTTAGAAACTGGGTCAGGCAACTCTTGTAAGTAAGCATTGTTTGCGTAGCGACCGTCACGAAGACCAGCAGGCTCATAAAGTTTCAACTCAAACTCACCTGTAATCGCTTTGCTTGATGCCTCAATTGCCGAAGCTGCTGCAGCTGCATTTCCTGTAAACGCAGGAGCTGTTGCCGCTTTAGCACCTTTATATTCGAAACCAGTTTGCAATACAGCATCCCAGTTTTTCGTAGAACCAGCTAAGATTTGTGTAGTCCACAAGTTCTTAACAAAGTTGTACATATCCGTATCATTTCCTGCCCAAGTCAACAAGCTTTGTTCAACTTGACGTGTTTTGAAAACAGGATTGATTGTTGGTTGAACGATCGAGAACAATCCTTCTTTTGGATTCGAATCACCCCAAGATTCCAAGAAAGTACTTGCTGGAGCGATCGCAGTCAATTCAGAAGCCGTTTCATCCGCACGTTGCGAAAACGATAAGGTGAAAGGAACTTGTTTCAATGCTGCTTTTACATCCTCTGCTTTAAAGTAGTCATATACTGGATTGCTATTCAAGAAGAACGCAACACCAACTTGACCTGATTTCGCCGCAGCTAAGAAAGCTTGGAACGAAGAATCCGATCCTTGGTATTGTTTAGAATAGTTATCCAAATCGATGATTGTACCGTAAGCACCTAATGCAACGTTGATTGCATTCACCAATACCTGTACATTGACATCGTTAGAACCAGCAACAACAACTGCTGCACCTTTGCTGTTCAGCAATTCTTTCGCAGCTAGAGCCACACCTTTTTGTGCTTTCTTGTTTGCAGTAGCACCAGCCAATGACTGACCAGTGATTGCATTATATAAAGCGATCAAGGTAGCGCCCTCTTCCGAAGGTTTGATAGCAATACGTGCATCAGCATTTGTACCTGTCATGGAAAGACCAGACTCAAATTGCACGTGACGCGACATTTTTCCGTTTTTCAACGATTTGTAATCACGATTTTTCGCGTATTGCTGTGTATGCTCCTCACCTGCCAACCAAGTTCCTAAGAAATCAGCCGCAACGGAAACAATCACATTTGCTTTTTCAAAATTGTATGAAGGAACTACAGCCTTACCGAAAGAAGCTTTATTTGCTTCGATAATACCGCTGTAAGATACAGCGTCGTATTGTACATGGTTAACTGTAGGGAATTTCGTTGCAAAAGCAGCGATAGCCGCCAATGTAGAAGGACTGTTTACGGTGTTAGAAACGATCGTGATTTGTTTACCAGAAGATGCTGCTGCATTTAAAGCTTTAACAACCTCCCCATCCAATTTAGACCACTCCACATCTTGACCTTTCAATTGCGCCTGTTTCAATTTGGACTCATCGTATAAATCCAATACGGAAGCAGCTGTAGTTGAATCCAAACCTTGGTTCAATCCAATTGCATTCGGGTTAGGCTCAACATTGATTGGACGACCTTCACGAGTTTTAACCAAGATGCTTTGACCATTGAACGTCGAAGCATAGTAGTTAGGGATACCTGGAGTTACCTCTTCAGGCTTAATCAAATAAGGAACTGCCTTATGCACAGGAGTACGGTTACAAGCCGCTAAAGAAACAGCACCCAAACCAAATCCTAATGCTTTCAAGAAGTCACGGCGAGGAGTTTTTGTACTCAAGCCAGCTTCGTTTAATACATCTTCTACAGGAATAGATTCGGCAAACTCACCCTTGCTTCCTTCAACGAAAGCAGGAGTTTGATTTAACTCTTCCAAACCTTTCCAATATTTTTTATTGCTATCCATTTAAGCTGTATATAAGATTGCGTATTTCAAATAATTATTAATAGTGACACTTACCACACTCAAGACCACCGATCATGGCTGCAGTCATTTTCTCACCTTTCTTAATTCTTTCGTGTGCTTTAATCAGATCTTCATAGTATTTGTTATCCGATTTGATATCTGTCTTTTTGTGACAATCAACACACCATTTCATCGTCAATGGAGAGTATTGGTATACTTCTTCCATATTTTGAATAGGACCGTGACAAGTCTGACACTCAACACCAGCTACCACAACGTGTTGTGAGTGGTTAAAGTAAGCAAAGTCAGGCAAGTTGTGGATACGAACCCATTGAATTGGTTTTGGATTGTTACCGTAAGTACGCGTATCTGGATTCCAATCCAATGCACGATAGATTTTAGCAATTTCCGGAGAAATCTCACCATCATAATGCTCTGAAGCAGTGATTGTATTGTGACAGTTCATACATACGTTGGCCGATGGAATAGACGCATTTTTAGATTTAAACGCTCCACCGTGACAGTATTGACACTCAATTTTGTTAACACCAGCGTGGATTTGGTGAGAGAACTTAATTGGTTGAACCGGCTGATAGCCCTGGTGAACACCAACGTTCCACATAGTTTTCCAACCACCGACAGCTAATAAAGCAACCAACATTAAGACTGTAAAGCCAACCAACTTCTTGTTCTTAACGAATGCTTTCGCAAACTTCACAAAACGTTGACTATCTTCTGGCTCTTGTTGCGCAGCAATAGCTTCTTGGTTTTTAGCAATAACATTTTCTAAGGTACGGATCACACGATTCAACACCACGATAACCACAACCGCCAAAACAACAACTGCGATCAAGCCCAAAATCATGAACATAGATGCGTTATCATCTTTAGCAGCAGCACCACCAGCAGCAGCCTCTTTCGGTTTCTCCTTAGAAGCATCTGTGATATACGACAATACCGACTTGATCTGATCGTCAGATAAATCAGTAAAGGCCGTCATCACCAGGCCGTTGTATTCTTTAAAGATTGCAACAGCATCCGGATCACCAGCTTTCACTAGAACCTGAGAGTTTTTGACCCACTTGATTAACCAAGCTTCATCTTTACTTTCTGTAATTCCTTTTAAAGCAGGACCAACTACTTTTCTGTCAATGGCGTGACAGGATGTACACCTAGATTTGAAGATTTTTTCACCTTCCTTGACATCTTGCGCATGCAACGTCGTAACGGCAAATAATAGCATCAAACTCGTTGACACCACCCTCGCAAGGCTTCCCAAAACGGATGAGATAGTTCTCATATTTAGCACTTTATACTATTTATTTGTGAATGTAAAAAATTAACTCCCATGGTTAAAGGAGCCACTACCCCCTTAACAATGCCACAAAAGTATGATTTATTAACAAATCGCTGACAATTTTGTGACCTTTAATATCAATTTATAATCATTCTAAACAAATGCGTTTAAACAAGGATAAAAACAACATTACGCTATTAAAGTGGTTCCATCACTACAACTTTTCATTTGAATAGCTACCCAAATATAAGACAATTCCATGACAATTTAAAATATTCAAAATAACAGATCGCAGAAGACACAAAAGGTTTTTTTTCGACTTAATTTCCGTAACTTTATCAAGATGAATGGAGACTGGGCCAGGATCAATTCCCAGACTGAAAAGGAAAGAATCTGGATGATACTACTTTTATAGAGATGCTCTTTTATATAAAGGAATAGATTGATCCCAGTCGACCGCTCCTGTCAAAATCAACGACTAACATACGACAGCCATGGAAACAAACAAAAAATACAACCCGCTAAGTAAAGAAGAGGAATACATTATTATACACAAGGGAACTGAGCGGCCTTTTACGGGTGAACTTTTAGACAATAAGCTCAAAGGAACGTATATCTGCCGCCGTTGTGACAGCCCGCTATACCGTTCGGAGTCGAAATTTGAATCTGGCTGTGGCTGGCCAAGTTTTGATGATGAGATTCCTGGAGCAATTACAAGGATCACCGATGCCGATGGTCGCCGCACTGAAATCCTTTGTAGCACATGTGGCGCGCATTTAGGCCATGTATTCCTCGGAGAAGGCTTTACGACAAAAAACACGCGTCACTGCGTTAATTCTATTTCAATGAAATTTGTAGCCGATACTACGAAGTAACTTTCACTTTAGTCGACTCACGAACTTTCAGTTCACAAGGCAACACCATTCTACGTGTTGCTTTTATTTTACCCTGAAGACGAAGCAACAAAATATTAATCAGGTTCTCAGCAATGTCCTTGATCGGCTGCGAAACAACTGTGATAGCAGGTTCTACCAACTTAAAAACTGTATGGTCGTCAAAAGCAATGACTGCTGGCATCGTAAAGTTGAACTTTTTAGCGGCCTTCAAGCCCGAAATCGCCAAATAGTTAGTGGAGAACAAAACAGCATCCAGCCTGTTTTCACAGATGAACTCCCGCAAAGATTCCATCGCCTCCTCATCCGAAGCATCCATTTGGATCTTCTGGATAAAACTTTGCTGCTTATTATTATCCATAGCTTTCATATAGCCATCTGAACGCTCTTTCATTTGAGTTTGATCCGAGTAGAGCGATACAAATCCGATACGTCTATAACCTTGTTGACACAAATGGTTACTTGCATCAAAGGCCCCCTGAAAATTGTCGGCCCCAACATAGTCTGTTTCAAGCCCCGGAAAATATCGGTCGAAGAGCACAACCGGGATATTATTCTGCTGTAACTGCTTTACGGTATCTTCCAAACCATCGGAAGGTGTAATAATAAAACCATCCACCTGCCGATCGTAAAACATCTGGATCAACTCCTTCGCTTTTTCTACATCATTGTTGGTACTACAATAAATAATACGATAGCCCTGCTCATAGACCTTACTTTCGATCAGGCGTGCTATATTCCCAAAAAAAGGATTGGAAATATCTTCGATAATCAAACCTAGAATCTTCGTCTTCCCTGTGCGGAGACTTTTTGCCAACTCATTGGGCTTATAGCCGACCTTTTTGACATAGTCCAAAACCCGCTTAGTCAAAGCCTCACTAATACGCTTTTCTTTTGCCTTATCATTTAAAATAAAGGACACAGTAGTTACAGAAATCCCCAAGGCCTTTGCGATATCACTGATCAGAATACGTTTCTTCATGTAGTAGTAGTAGGTTTGTTAAGTTTTTTATTACGAAGATTACTAAAGTAAAAAATTTAACGACAATTTACTAAAATAATAATAAAATTGCGCTAAAAGGTTTTATTTACTAATTTTAAGCAGTTTTCAAATACCCGAACAAAAACCTATGACAGGAAATAAACTACTCAAAACAGTGTTGGGAACACTAATTTTGCCATTTTGTGCGCAAGCCCAGCAAAATCTTACACAATATGTCAACCCCTTTATTGGTTCCGCGGATCATGGCCACGTGTTTGTTGGTGCCAACGTACCTTTAGGTGCAGTACAATTGGGGCCTACCCAAATTCCACAGATTTGGGACAAGTTCAACGGATGGGACTGGTGCAGTGGATACAATTACAAAAGCCAGGAAATTTTGGGTTTTACCCATACCCACCTGAGCGGAACAGGTATCGGTGACCTCAACGACCTCATGATCGTTCCAGCCAACGGAAAATTACAATTAACGCCAGCGGAATTCAATAAAATGAATACAGGTTATGGCTCTTCCTTCAAAAAGGAAAATGAGGTTGCCAAACCCGGATTCTATAGCGCTTATTTAGATGACTATCAGGTACAGGCCAACCTGACAGCAACCGAACGTGTTGGCTATCACCAATATCGCTATGAAAAAACAGACAATGCGCATATTTTGGTCGACTTAGGCTACCATATCAATTGGGATAAACCGACAGACACCTACATCAAACAGGTGAACGACTCGACCTTTGTTGGTTACCGCTTTTCAACAGGATGGGCAGCTGACCAAAAATTGTATTTTGCCATCAGAACTTCCCAACCGATACAGAAAGTAAGATTTTTCGACGGTAAAGAAGAAAAATTAGGCCAAACAACATTTAAAGGACAGGCGATAAAAGCGGCTTTATTCTTTGATGCTGTTAAAAACAAAACCATCGAACTTAAAGTCGGTATTTCTCCAGTAAGCTCGACCAATGCCCTGAAT
Source organism: Sphingobacterium sp. UBA2610 (assembly GCF_002339225.1). Lineage (NCBI taxonomy): Bacteria > Pseudomonadati > Bacteroidota > Sphingobacteriia > Sphingobacteriales > Sphingobacteriaceae > Sphingobacterium > Sphingobacterium sp. UBA2610. The sequence goes on along the minus strand of NZ_DDKA01000034.1, from coordinate 30,758 downwards.
AATATCAATGCAGAGATCCCGGGCTGGAATTTTGAAAAAGTAAAACAAGAAGCCGATCAGCGTTGGAACAAAACCTTAAATAAGATTCAATTTGAAGCCGACAAAGATACGAAGACAATCTTCTATACGGCATTATACCACACCTACTTCGCTCCTACCATCTTCAACGATGCAAATGGCGATTACCTAGGGACTGACAAACAAGTATATGAAAAACAGGATTTTGTCAACCATACGGTATTTTCGCTTTGGGATACTTACCGTGGTCTTCATCCTTTGATGACGATCTTGGAGGACCGTAAAATCAACCAGGATTTTATCAAAACCATGTTGGCGATCTATCAACAACAAGGTAAATTACCCATGTGGCACTTACAAGGCAATGAAACCAATACAATGGTTGGATTACCTGCAATTCCAGTGATTGCTGACGCCTTCTTAAAAGGAATTATTGACGAGAAAGACTATCCTTTGATGTGGGAAGCTGTTAAGACCACAGCAATGGGTAATGATCACGGTCTGAAATATGCGCGTGAACTGACCTACATTCCTATCGACAGCATGCCTAATGAGTCTGTAGCATGGGCATTAGAGTATGCGATTGCTGACTTCGGTGCTTATAAAATTGCCGAAAAACTGGGTAAAACAGAAGACGCTGCTTATTTCAAAAAACGCTACAAACTATACGAGCAATATTTTGACAAAGAGGTAGGTCATTTCGTCGGTAAAAAAGCCAATGGCGAGTTCCGCAGACCTTTCGACCCCCTCATGGCCAAACACCGCGAGAATGACTATTGCGAAGGTAATGCATGGCAATACACCTGGTTAGTACCCCAAGATGTCAAAGGGCTGATCAATCTTTTCGGTGGCGAGGAGAAATTTTTGAAAAAACTGGATTATTTTACGACCATGTCATCGGATCTTGGTGGTGAAGCTTCACCGGATATTTCAGGACTAATCGGCCAATATGCGCAAGGTAACGAACCAAATCACCATATCCCCTACTTGTATGCTTACGCGGGACAACCTTGGAAAGGTGCAGCCTTAGTCCGTAAAGCGATGACTGAGTTTTACACAAACAGTCCAGCTGGTCTATGTGGAAATGATGACGTCGGACAAATGAGCGCATGGTATGTATTCTCGGCAATGGGCTTCTATCCATTAAATGCAATGAGTGGTGTTTATGTCTTCGGTTCGCCGATGATGCAACATGCGAATATCAATCTACCGAATGGCAAAACGTTAGCGATCGATGTTAAAAACCAAGGCAAAGCCAATCCATATATCAAATCAATCAAATTAAATGGCCAGCCTTACGCCAAAACGTTCATTACACATGCGCAGCTTTTAGCAGGTGGACAGATGGAAATCGAGATGAGTGCTACGCCACACAAAAACTTTGGTAAAAACAAAGCCGATTGGCCTTCAAGCATTGACAATAATTAACTGAAAAATTGTCAGTAAAACATTACTGGATTAATATTTGTTAATACCTTAATAACATATTTAAGGAGAAACAAAACATGGCAGATTACAAAAACATCAATATACAAGATATCCCTGATGGAGGTGATAATCCAAAAGACTTCTATGAAACTTTTAAAGAGCGTTTGGAAGACTTAGAAACATTTCCAAAGGACTATACGTATAAATTTATCTTACCAAAAGATCAGGACCACTTCAATCAGATCCAGAGCGTATTTGATGACACAGGTGCACAGTTTGATTTTAAGGATTCCAAAACAGGTAAGTATACTTCAATTACGGTAAACTTGAACGTTAAAGACGCCGATCAGGTGATCTACTTCTACAAAGAAGTAGCGAAGATAAAAGGTGTTATCATGTTATAAAAAACAAATCAGGCTGTCGAATTGACAGCCTGATTTGTTTCTATTTCCTTCTTAAAATACCCCCCCTTATTTCAACACCGCAACATCCAGCCAATAATCGCCACTAAATCTTTTACTATCATGATGTAGTTTCAATAGATTAACAGCAGTCTCCTCCTTTAAAAAATCCAAAATTCGTTTGACATCCCGCCGGGCAGCAAACTGTTTCCAGCTATTCTTACGATCATAAAAAAAAGACATTTGTCCCTTCATGCTATCCCATGTCCCGCCCAGCGCATATAACTTCGTTTCACTAAACAGTATATTAAAATAGTCATTATATGCCGAGCAATCGAGTGTAATCTCTTTATTTTTATTAGTCACCCAGTCAAATCGATACGAACAGTACATCGGGTTCCCATAGTAAATACCGGGTTTATGGGGAATCTTGGCCTCCTCAAAAAATTGCTTGAGCAATTTCACCACTTCTGGCTCACCATCGTATGCTAAGGGCACATCACTAAGCTCCCGATCCATATATAAGGTAAAAGAAGACAGATCGAGGCCCCAGCGTCCTTGATGATCCAATAAAAACTTGGACAAACGCTCCACAAGCGATGACATCCCACCTCTGAATGAACCTTGCACGGAAAGTGCTTCAAATGGTCTTGCCTCGTTAAATTTATAAGGGCTTTCATACACATCCATCACAAAGCGGTTATATTCCCGATCAAAATTAATGTAAAGCTCGTCTGTCATTGAATCCCTGATAGCTTTATCCTTTAAGATTAACCTATTAAGAGGCCAAAATAAATCCTGTTTATAGGACCACAAAATGGCACGATCCAGTTTATAAAACTCATAATGCCCCTTGGGCAAAATCATATTATTTTTATGTGCATAATGCTGTACAGTGGCAGACAGCTTCTGAAATTTATCCCCAAAAGACCGCTGACCATAAACTGACACATGAATGAGGACAAACACCAGAATCGGACTGGATTTCAAAAGAAGCAAACGAAGTATACTTTTCATAGGATAAAGATGCAGCTAAGTTTTATTTTCCATAAAAAAAGCCCGCGTAAAGCGAGCTTTTCATATCATTTAAAGAATAAACTTATTCTTGACCAGCACCAGCTACAGGAGCTTCGCCAGCAGGTTTATCCTGCTTTGGTTTGTCTTCTTTCGGCGGACGAGGCAATAAAGCTTTACGGGAAAGCTTCATTTTACCTTGTTTGTCGATATCCAACAATTTAACCGTTACTTTATCACCTTCTTTGAAGATACCGTCCATTGTTTCAAGACGTTTCCAGTCGATTTCAGAGATGTGCAATAAACCGTCTTTACCAGGCATGATTTCAACGAAAGCACCGAATGGCATAATTGATTTCACTTTACCTTCGTAAGTTTCACCAATCTCTGGTTTAGAAGCAATCGCTTTGATACGACCTACTGCATCATCAATAGCCGCTTTATTATCTGCGAATACTTGAACAACACCTTTATTATCAACTTCTTCGATCGAAATTGTAGCACCGGTCTCACGTTGCATTTCTTGGATAATTTTACCACCTGGTCCGATTACAGCGCCAATAAATTCTTTATCGATCAACAATTGAACGATACGTGGTGCATGTGGTTTGTAATCTTCGCGAGGAGCAGAAATTGTTTTCTTCATTTCACCCAAGATGTGTAAACGCGCTTCTTTTGCTTGATCCAAAGCTTGTGTCAACACCTCCCATTTCAAACCATTGATTTTTAAGTCCATTTGACAAGCAACGATACCATTTTCCGTACCAGTTACTTTAAAGTCCATATCACCTAAGTGATCTTCATCGCCTAAGATATCCGATAAGATCGCGTATTTACCTGTTTTCTCATCAGAAATCAATCCCATGGCAATACCTGAAACTGGCGCTTTCAATTTCACACCGGCATCCAAAAGTGCTAATGTACCAGCACATACAGTTGCCATAGAAGAAGAACCATTTGACTCAAGAATATCAGAAACGACACGGATCGTATATGGATTTTCACTGTCTGCAGGAAGTACCTGTTTCAATGAACGCATTGCTAAGTTACCGTGACCAACTTCACGACGACCTGGACCTCTATTCGGTCTTACCTCACCTGTAGAGAATGCAGGGAAGTTGTAGTGAAGAATAAACTTGTTATAACCGTTGATAAAAGCACCATCGATCATTTGCTCATCGTCTTTAGCACCTAAAGTAACCGAAGTCAATGATTGTGTTTCACCACGTGTGAATACTGCCGAACCGTGTGCAGCAGGCAAGTAATCCACTTCAGACCAGATCGGACGTACAGTACGTACATCACGGCCATCTAAACGAATTCCTTCATCTAAGACAAGGTTACGAACAGCATCATACTGAACATCGTGGAAATATTTTTTAAACAAGAAAGCTGTATCATCATCCAATTCTTCTGGCATTGTTGCTCTGTACTCTTCCGCGATTTTTGCGAAGTTCTCAGAACGGTCATGTTTTGCAGAAGCAGATTTTGCAATAGCGTAAACCTTATCGTAAGTAGCGGCAAAAATAGCATCTCTCAATTCAAGGTTTTCAGGCTCATGGTTATACTCACGTTTAACCGTTTTACCAACTAAGTTAGCCAGTTCTACTTGAGCAGCAACTTGTTTTTTGATCGCTTCATGAGCAAAAGCAATTGCTTCCACCATTTCAGCTTCAGAAATTTCTTTCGCTTCACCTTCAACCATACCAATATCTTGTGCAGAACCAGCAACGATAAATTCTAAAGTTGCTTTTTCAAGTTCAGATAATTTTGGATTGATCACCAATTGACCGTCAATCTTCGCAACGCGAACTTCAGAAATTGGTCCATTAAAAGGAATATCAGAAACAGCAATAGCTGCAGAAGCAGCCAAACCTGCTAAAGCGTCAGGCATAATATCTTTATCTGCAGAGATCAAGCTAATTGCCACTTGTGTATCTGCGTGATAGTTTTCAGGGAATAAAGGACGTAATGCACGGTCTACCAAACGTGAGATCAATACCTCATAATCCGATAGTCTAGCTTCACGACGTAAGAAACCTCCTGGAATACGGCCAGTTGCCGCGTATTTTTCTTGATAATCTACAGAAAGAGGTAAAAAATCAACCCCAGATTTCGCTTCTTTAGCTGAAACGACCGTTGCAAGCAACATCGTATCACCTTGTTTTAATACTACAGCACCATCGGCTTGTTTTGCCAATTTACCTGTAGACAATTCGATCTGGGTGCCATTACCCATATCGATGGTTGTTTTAATTTCGTTGTAATTCATTTAATCTTGTTTGCGACATGCTTTTCATCGTGTTGGCAGCATGCCAATATTTTAAATACATTAGATTTCAGCACAAAGGTAAATTAAAATATTAAGATTAATGCAATTAACAGCAGGCTAAATCATCAAACCATCGTAATACGGCAGCAACCGCCTTAATCTGTCAAGCAATGAATCAATTGAAGTCTTCTCAAGTTCTCTTATTTCTCGAAAAAGGCTTCCAAAGGCTTATCAATTATAACGAGGAATCTAGCCTGTCGCGTAGTATAAAACAATATAAGACAAGTATAAAACATGGCTATCATTTTCGGAGATTCCTCGGTGCTTCTTCGGTACTTGTTCGGAGCTTGTTCGGTACTTCTTCGGTTGGAAGCGAAGAAATAGCGAGCAAGCTCCGAGGAAAAAGCGATTAAATAAAGACTAAATAGTGAAACTGAAGTAAGGGATAAATAGGCCAATGTCGTCCGCTAACCTAAGAAAGTCCTGAACAACTACAAAAGGCCATGACGAACAGAAAACGACCATGCTGACGCGAAAAATACAATAACAATTCGGGCACGATAAACACAATAAAAAAAGCCATCCAAAAATTGGATGGCTTTCTTAACACCTTTGTATTAAAGCTTATTTGATAATATCACGTAAACCTAGACCTTTAATGATCGCACGGTAACGGTTGATATCTTTTTTGTAAAGATAAGCTAATAATGAACGACGTTTACCTACTAACATTTGTAGGGCACGTTGTGTACCGAAATCTTTTCTGTTTTTTTTCAAGTGCTCAGTTAAGTGAGCAATTCTCTTAGTGAATAAAGCAACTTGACCTTCAGTAGATCCTGTGTTTGTAGCTGATCCAGCAAATTCTGCGAAGATATCAGCTTTGTACTCTTTACTTAAATACATTTCCTGAATAATATTAAAGCGTTAAAAATTTTATTAATTGGCTGCAAAGATAGCAAAAATCTTCGGTTGCCAAAATAATTTAATAAGCAAAGGTTCAGCCACTATTAAACCTTTACGTAGATTTTCTTCTTATCCAACCAATAGCAGATTACCCACATCAACGTTAAGAAACATAGTGAATAAACAAAAGAACCAACTTCTGGTATCCCAGGCACTTTCGCGCAAACATATTTATAAAACCAGGCAAAAGCGTCGAGGTATTTTTGTGTACCATCCTCTTTTACGCCATCAGGAATGCGGAACAATCCCAAAAAGCGTGGTAGAACACCGCTCAAGACAAAGATGAATAACGGATTTTTACCAAAAACATCAAAAAACTGTGTCAATTTATTTTTCACCCCCTGCACTTCAATAAACCAGATCATACCACCTAGTGTCATGGTTGCCAAACCTGTTGTATAGAGCACATAGGAACTCGTCCATATTTTTTTATTGATCGGAAAACCCAAGGCCCATATCCAAGCCAATACGACCAAAATAAATCCGGTCACAAACATTCCCGCCAGCAATTTAAAATGAGGCTCACTTGAGGCCGGCACTTTCGTCCACAGCCAATCCACCTGACCTTGCTTTTTAATAAATACACCAACTAAATAGCCAAAGACGACCTGAACAATTGTCGGCAAGGTACTCATCAGCCCTTCAGGATCAAATGGCACCCCCTCCCCTTTGTAAACATGCGGCAAACCTAGGATTGCTATATCATACTTTGTACCGAACCAGCCCTCCAAGCTATAGGGATCTGCTCCTCCGGCTATTGCACAGATTGCCCAATATAACAACAGTATGATTGCCGAGATCCAGATAATCGTTTTTTCTTTAAAATAATAAGCTAAAATCGAAGCAAAACAATAAGCGACTGCGATGCGTTGGAGCACACCGAAAATCCGAATTCCCCGGCTCGGATCCGTTCCGTCCACCCATTGTTTAAAAACCAGCTCCGCACCATCCCATTTCACAAAAGGCCACCAATTGATGAAAAGTCCAATCGCAAAAATCAAGATCGTCCGTTTAATTACTTTTTGCCAAAATACTGCAGGTCCTGCCTCCTGTAAACGAGGTATAACAAAAGACATGGCATTACCTACTGCGAAAAGAAAAAAGGGAAAAACCAGGTCTGTAGGTGAACATCCATGCCATTCTGCATGTTTTAGCGGTGCAAACATATGAGCCCATGTACCCGGATTATTCACCATAATCATCAGTGCCACAGTAGCTCCACGAAATACATCCAAGGAGTAATAGCGTTGTTTCATAATCAGATTGTATAATTAAAAGGTAAATATAACGTATTTACCCTTCATTTTTATGCGCAGTCCACAATTTAATGGCATAAACAGGAAGGTTTATTGTTATAGAAAAAATAAAAAGACAAAGCACAACGGCAACTTTTTAAATTTTTTTAAAAAGTATTTTGATCTTACATACGATTTAACATATCTTTAACAAAAGTTTAATCAACTTTTAGAAACCACACAAACTGATGGAAAAAGAAATACTGAAAAACCTTTATTTTGATTCTGCGCTTTCTATTGCAGAGTTGGTCAAAAAACTCGCCAAGAGTACACCTTCCATCACAAAAATAATCAATCGTTTACTCGAAGAAAAGATAATTGTTGAATGTGGTTTTGCAGAATCCACTGGTGGAAGACGTCCTTTACAGTTCGCAATTAATCCAGCGCTGAATTTTTATATTTTAACGATTTCAGCCGATCAGCATTTCTCTACATTTACCATTACCGATCTCAATCAGCAAAAAGTCATCGAACACCGCGATATTCCTTTAGAATTAAAGGCTAGCAATTCTTCTGATTTACTATTGGGTGAAATTGAATCGATTTTAGAATTATCGGGAATCAATAGCAATAAAATAATTGGCATTGGTCTTAGCATGCCGGGATTTGTAAACTCCGAGCTGGGTGTCAATGAATCTTATCCCCATAATCATCCGCTATATCGCATAAAAGATAGCATAGAAGCAAAATATCAGCTATCTACTGTCATAGAAAACGACTCCAGATGTATCGCTATAGCAGAGAAAGAGTTTGGGGCGGCTAAGGGTATTGATCATTCGCTGATTATCAACCTAAATTGGGGAGTAGGATTGGGTATTATTATTAATAGCTCCGTTTTTAAAGGAGAGTCTGGTTTTGCGGGAGAATTTAGCCATATCCCACTTTCGGATGACAACACCTTATGTTCTTGCGGAAAAAGAGGGTGCCTTGAAGTGGAAGCGTCGTTGGATGCTGCCATTCGAAGCACGGAAGCTGATATCCAAAATAACGAATATTCAATTTACAGCACCTTCGTAAAAAGCAATCTCAACAAAATAGATGCTTTAATTGAAGCGTCGAATGTAGGCGATCAAATCGCGATCAATAATTTAGGAAAAATAGGTTACATGCTAGGTAAAGGTATATCAACACTTATCCATATTCTTAATCCAAAACAAATTATTGTCAGCGGAAGAGGTGCAGAATTAGGAAGGATTCTGAATCCGCAAATACAAATTGCCATCAATGAATTTTGTATCCCCGAGATTGCAAAAACAACGAATATCCAGATGTCAGCTTTAAACAAACACGCACAAATCAAAGGCACTGCAGCAATTGTAGTCGAAAACCATATCAATAAAATTTTAATTCAATAAATAACCACACTAATCATTTACTTATTGTAATTCATACTAATCATTAAAAAATGAGTCTATTTTACAAAAAAGCAACAGGTATAGCATTGTGCACGCTATTTAGCGCCACCTCGCTTTACGCACAACAAACCATTACTGGTACAGTAACAGACGCGAAAGGTCCTGTTTCAGGAGCGACAGTTTCTGTTAAGGGTACTGCCAAAGGAACGCAAACAAATGCAAGCGGAACCTTTACGATTCAAGCCGCTCCAGGAGAAGTATTACGTGTTTCTATTGTCGGTTACCACACGCAAGAAATTACGGTTACTTCCGCTAAATCGATTAAAGTCTCCTTAACTGAGGACGCTTCAGCTTTAGATGAAGTTGTTGTAACTGCGATGGGTATCAAGCGCGAATCTAAGGCGCTAGGATATGCAGTTAGCAATATCAAAGCAGAAGAAATTACCAAAGCGGGTAACACCAACTTTGGATCAGCACTATACGGTAAAGCCCCAGGTGTGAAAATTACCACTGCTCCGGGTGGTTCTGCCAGTGCGGTTAACGTTCAAATCCGTGGTATCAATTCATTAAACTATCAACGCCAGCCCCTCTATGTTGTCGATGGTATCATCATCCGTAACGATCAACAAGGTGGTGCGACTGGTGCAAACAATAATAATTATTGGGACGATCAACGTATTAGAGGTAATGGTATGCTGGACATCAACCCAGCTGATATCGACAATATTTCCATCTTAAAAGGTGCCGCAGCCAGTGCATTGTACGGCTCGGACGCTGCAAGTGGGGTAATTGTTATTACAACAAAGAAAGGCACAAAAGGTAGAGGTCTAGGAATTGACTTCAACTATAATGGATCAATCGAAAGAGCAGCCTTTTTACCGAAGTTCCAAAATATTTATGGACCTGGCTACGATGCCGCGACAAACATCGCTAACGGCGCATCTGCCGAAGGTTGGTTTACAGATGCTAATTCTCCATCAGGAAGAAGACCATACTATAGATCCTACGGAAGTTTTGGTCCAAAATTCACTGGCGAAGATGTTATGTGGTGGGACGGACAGGTACGTCAATACAAAGCACGTGAAAACAACTACTACGACGTATTTGACAAAGGCTACAATTCCAATATTAACGTCGGTATCTCAAACCAAACGGAGAAAATTAACTACCGTTTGAGTGCGACCAGAATGGACTATAAAAGTACAAGCCCTGGTAGTAAACAGAACAGAAATACCTTCAATCTCAATAGCACGCTAAAACTTAGCGACAAATTATCAACCGATATCGTCGCTAACTTTATCAATACCAACACCCATAACAGAACCTATCTGTTGGGTCAGGTACTTGGAAGTTTTGACGGATTTTTCAGCAGAACAGAAGATATGTCTGCAATGAAAAATGCGTATCAAACCACTGATGGCTACAAATATTCCAAATTTGGAACAGGACGTCCTGAAGATTTCAAATACACGATGCGGGCTTCCAACCTCTTAGATTATTTTTGGAATCAATACAAAAACAGTTATGATGAGACCGAAAATAGGATTTTGACAAGTGCCACATTAAACTGGGATGTTGTAAATCACTTGAAACTCCGCGGAAGAATCGGTAATGACTTAACTTCTGCAACGAGCATCAACAAGCAATACAACGAATACGCAACAGCTTACAATTCAACTACCAGCAGTTCCGGAGGCTTTGCTACTTCAAAAGGAGTCTATTCAATTCTGTATGGTGATGTAATGGCAACCTATAGCAACAAAATCAATGCAGATTTTGACTATTCAGCGAGCGTGGGCTTCCAATCGAGATCAGAACGTTATGATGATCAATCTTCAAGTACAGCAGGTGGTCTTGTTACCGAAAACTGGTTTAGCTTAAGCAACAGTTACGCGCAGGCAACAACTTCAAATAGCAGAAAGGAAATGCTAAAATATGCCTACTTCGGTTCCTTGAATATTGGCTATAAAGGATTTGCTTACTTAGACGGTACTTATCGTTCTGAATACTCTTCTACACTACCTTCATCGAACAATAATTATCGCTATGGCTCCGTTAGCGGTAGCTTTATTTTCAGCGATGCTTTCGATATCAAGTCGGATAAGTTCTCCTACGGTAAACTTCGTGCTTCCTACGGTATTGTTGGTAATGATGCTGCAATCTACGAAGCAAATATCGCTTATAACCAGAATCCATTATTGACAATCAATGGCGCTGTTCCATCATTGACCTACAGAAACAATTATGGAAATCTCAATCTACGTCCTGAGCGTAAATATGAGGTTGAGGTAGGTATGGAATTGAAGTTTCTAAAAAATAGATTAGGATTAGATGTTAGTTACTATAACAATTATATCGATGATCAGATCTTAGGACTTACAACACCAGCCTCTACAGGGGCAACTTCCCAAATTTTGAATATCGGAAAAATTGCCAATAACGGTTTGGAGCTTTCCATCAACGGTACGCCAATTCAAAATGAAAACTTTACCTGGAATTCTAGACTGAACTATTCATTTAATAAGTCGACTGTTAAAACCCTAGCACCAGGTGTTGAAGAATTGGTATTCTACTCTGCCGATGAAAACTCTTTGAAGATTACCGCAAAAGAGGGTGAGAAATTAGGAAATATTTACGTTTATGACATTGCAAAAGATCAAAACGGCAATAACTTGATTTCGGACGATGGACTTTATGTAATCGACAAAACCAAGTACAAATATGCTGGCAACATTATGCCAAAAGCGATCGGGGGCTGGACCAATACATTTACCTATAAAAACTTTATGTTAGACTTTACTGCTGATTATCGTTTTGGAGGTAAAATGGTATCCGAAAACCTCAAATACGGCATGAGTGCGGGTCTATATGAAAACACCTTACCATACCGCGAAAATGGGGTGACTTTGCAAGGGGTTAACGCCAATACAGGAAAAGCAAACGATGTGCATTTGAGTGCTGCAGAGTACTACATGAACACTTTCGGATGGGGTGCAGATTCTTGGACTGAAAAAGGTGCTGTATACGACAACAACTTTATCAAATTAAGAGAATTGTCTGTTGGTTACCGTATTCCGGACAGCTTCACCAAAAGACTTAAAATTAACAATTTAAAGGTTTCTTTGTTGGGCAGGAATCTATTCTACTTCTACCGCACATTGAAAAATCTTGATCCTGAAGCTCCAGTAGGAAACAAATGGTGGGCACAAGGTGTAGACGTTGGTTCATCTGCTGCTACCCGAAGTTTCGGTTTTTCATTGAATGCTAATTTTTAATTTTTTACCCACGAGAATCATGAAAAAAACTTTTCTTTCTATATTAACTTTGGTTTCGGCCCTATCGACGATGGTCGGCTGTAAATCACAACTTGACGACAAGTTTCAAAACCCAGATGCATCGACAAAAGCAAATATTCCGGCGTTCTTTGCCGAAATGCTAAATAATGATCGTGTAAGACCAGCTTATTACCACTACCGTACATTTATCCTGTCCAATCAGGCAGTATATACGCAGACAGCGTCTTTTTATCCGTCAAATACCATGTATCAGCCGAACGATAGCTACTCTTATGCATATTGGACGGATTTTTATGCCCCTGGTGTACTAGGTATTACAAGAAGCATGGAAAAAGCATATGCTGAACTTCCTGAAGCGGAGAAAGCAAGTAAAGAGATCTTTATCCAGACTGGCAAAATTGTTTTGTTTGACGAAGCATCTAAACTTGTTGACAACTTTGGAGATATCCCTTTCAGTGAAGCCGGTAGTCTACCAACAACAAGTACGATTATTAAGCCAAAGTTTGATGCGCAAAAAGAATTATACAATCAGTTCATCAGCGAATTGAAAAATATCAACACGTACTTATCAACAGCAACTACCAATCCTGATTTTTCAAAATACGATATCTTAAATAGCGGTAATGTTGCAAAATGGCGTAGGTATGCCAATTCACTTCGCCTGCGTCTATTGATGCGTATTTCTTTTGTTGATGAGGCAAAAGCAAGAACTGAAGTACTCGAAATGCTGAATAACCCCACACAATATCCATTGGCAGATGGTGGCGCAACGGCAAACTACAACCCTAGAAATGAAGACATCTTATTGCAGCCTCTAACCAACTATACAGGAACGTTGAGACAGGCCTTGATTGAAGGTCCCAATCAATTCGCAACAGATCATATGTTGAACAAAGTAATGTTGCCAGCGAAAGATCCACGTATCCCTGTACTTTATGACAAATTTGGAAAAACAATAAACGGTAAGTTCGTTCAGAACAAAGAGTATAGAGCAATGCCAATTACCTTTACTTCGGCGGATATGGAGAAGAATTATCAAGACTACGCTGTGTTGGATTCGGCAACTATCTTCGACAACAATGCTTTGCCAGGAATTGTCATTACTGCTTCTGAAACCAATTTCAATAAAGCTGAAGCGCTATTAAGATGGGGAGCAAGTAATGCGGCTAAAGATGCTTATGATGTCGCTGTTAAACAATCCGTTTCTTTCTATTATTATTTAAATAATTTAAATACTTCAGGACTGAAAACAGAGAAAAAACCTACAGATGACGTCATCAATGACTTTGTAGACAAGTCGACTATCAGCTTCTCAACAACTCAAGCAAAGAACCTAGAATTAATATGGACTCAAAAATGGCTACATTATGGTTTCTTACAGGCACAACAAGCTTGGGCTGAATTGAGACGTACAGGATATCCAGTATTGACATACCCTGTGGCTGGATTGGCTAATTACGCAAATCCTCCTAAACGTTTACTGTATCCTACCCAAGAGATTTCAAATAATAGTGCTAATTACGATGCTGTTAAAGCAAACGATACAAGAACAACTAAAATCTTCTGGGACGTCAAATAGCTGATCGTTTCTTAGATTGTTTACAAAAGGGCAAGTTAGCCTATATTTAAAAGAGCTCGGTTTTATACCGAGCTTTTTTTATATGCTAGTTTAAAATGCCCTTAGAGATCATAAAACCAAAATTCGCCATAAATCTCACTTAAATTATCGCGATTTCGTTACAATCGAAATTAAGCATTCCTTCTCCGGATAAAAAAAGAGCCTTCTTTTGATTAAAAACACATCATCTTTAAATTCTTTTTAAAAATTTTAAAAAGAATTTTGAACTTAACACAAAGTGTTCTTATCTTTAATATACAATGCTTATTAGAAGTCAAACATATTGATCTCCTTTAAGCAAGTAACTATGAAAGACCAAGCCGACAAGAAATGTTGTTGTCGGCCATTATTAAACTTAGATAAACCAATATTTATATTAATACAATTGAACTAAATTATGGGCGGCGAAATTTTGAGAATTTTGTATTATAGACCGATGCAACCGATTGCAGATATAGCAAACTCTTTATCGAAAAGCATCCCCTCTGTCACTAAACAGATCAATGATCTCTTGACAAGAAATGTCATTGTCGAGAAAGGCTACGCTGCTTCCACAGGTGGCAGAAAAGCCATACAATACATGCTTAATGAAAATTTACAGCAAAGTATTATTAGCGTATCGATCGATCAATTCTATACGTCCATATCCTCTTCAAATCTTAAGGCTCAAACCATCTCGTCTCAGAACAATATTCCGATAGATCTCAGAGATAAAAATGCGACGGATTCCATTCTTGAAGCTTTAGACAGTTTCATCATTTCAAATCAAATTGATATTAACCAAGTCATCGGTATTGGAATAAGCATGCCGGGATTTGTAGATTCAGAAACGGGCCTCAATGAATCATATAATGAAGATTCACCCTTATATAACATTCGAAAACTATTTGAGCAAAAATTTAAGGTTCCGGCCATTATTGACAATGATTCACGTTGCATTGCCTTAGCTGAACGAAAGTTTGGTGAAGCTAAAGATTCATCTCATTCACTCGTTATCAATCTAAATTGGGGAGTAGGCTTGGGAATACTTATCAATGACGATATCTTCAAAGGAACCTCGGGTTATGCCGGTGAATTTAGCCATATTCCTCTTTCGGATACGCTGACATTATGTTCATGCGGCAAAAGAGGATGTCTTGAAGTCGAAGCTTCCATTAGCGCAGCCATTCGAAATACAGAGCGAGATATAAAAAACGGAGAATATTCTATTTATGATAAACTAGCGAATGAACATATCAATAAAATTGACGCATTAATTGAAGCTGTCCAAATCGGAGATCAAGTAGCGATCAACAATATCGGGAAAGTAGGCTACTTGCTTGGCAAGGGAATCTCAACATTAATACACATTCTAAATCCTGATAAAATAATCATCAGTGGCCGTGGTGCAGAAATCGGGGATATTCTGGCACCTCATATCCAAGTCGCGGTTAATGAATATAGCATTCCGAAGATTTCAAGAAAAACAACTTTAGCCATTTCCACTTTGCACAAAAGAGCACAACAAATCGGAACAACAGCCTTAGTCATCGAAAAATATATCACGAATATAATTAACTAACGTTTTACACAAACACCTAAAACATGAGTCTATTTTACAAAAAAACTGCAGGATTGGCGTTATGTACACTTTTCAGTGCGACATCGCTTTATGCGCAGCAAAGCATTTCTGGAATAGTTTCAGATGCTAATGGACCAGTCTCTGGCGCAACAGTTTCTGTTAAGGGAACAACCAGAGGTACTCAAACAGGCGCCAATGGATCTTTTACAATTCAAGCTTCACAAGGTGAAGTCTTACGTGTATCCATTGTCGGATACAAGTCCCAAGAAATAGTCGTTGGTTCCTCAAAGACGATTAACATCAAATTAACAGAAGATGCTTCCAACCTGGATGAGGTTGTTGTTACTGCTATGGGTATTAAACGTGCTCCAAAGGAACTTGGTTATGCCATGAGCACGGTCGACTCTAAAGAGTTAACAAAAACCGGTTCACCGAACTTTGCAGGGGCATTGTATGGTAAAGCCCCTGGAGTTCGCATCTCAGCAGCACCCGGAGGAGCAACATCGGGTATTAATATCAATATCCGTGGTACTAACTCAATCACAGGGAATTCACAGCCATTGGTTATTATCGATGGGGTGCCAATGAGACAATCAAGCTTTAACAATTCGGATTATTGGGGTGATCAACGTGCCCGCGGAAATGGTTTAGAAGATCTCAACCCGGAAGATATTGAGAACATCAGCATTCTAAAAGGTGCTTCTGCCGCAGCTTTGTATGGGTCAGAAGCAATGAACGGGGTGGTATTGGTAACGACAAAATCAGGGAAAGGTGGAAAGGGTTTTTCTATAGATTTTAATGCCACCTACACGCATGATAAAATTGCTTATCTACCAAGATTTCAAGATGTCAGAGGCCCTGGTTATACAAAAGCCTATCAGAATGATGGACAGGCTGATGATATGTTTTTCTATTATGATAATAACCTAGCAATTAATGGCGTAACGCGTGGCGTACTTCCGGCTACTGTAAACTTTGGACCTAAATTTGACGGTAAAGACATTATTTCTTGGGACGGTGTTGTACGTCCATATTCAGCTCAAAATTCGTACAACAAACTATTCAACAACCCAAATAATACTTCATTCAATTTAGCCCTTGGTCATACTACTGAAAATTCAAATACAAGATTCTCGGTCACACGTCAGGATAATCAGATGACCGCGCTTGAATCTTCAAACAAGAAGAATATTGCCAATTTAAATTCCTCGTTCAAACTTTGGGATAAATTAACAACAGACGTGGTCGTTAATTATGTGAACCAACATACACATAACAGACCATTCCTTACAGATCGTTTAATCAATAACTTCACCGGGATGATTTCAACATTTGACAATCCGGAGTGGTATCTAAACAAATATAAAACAAGCTTAGGTTATAAATATGTTACAGGCACAGACCAAAGCTTAACACCATCAGAAAATTTAATCTATAATGGCTATAAAACAGACGTATTGGATTTTATCTGGAACTCAAAAGCAAGACAATATGATGAATATTCCAATCGCGTTTTAGGATCAGTAACAAATACCTGGCAAGTAACAAGTGATTTCTCTTTAAGAGCACGTTTCTCGGCAGATATGACCTCACTCCGTACCGAAGATAAACAACCTAATGAAAAACCACTAGCTTATGAAAATACAGGGTATTTTGGTCTAGGCCAACAAAATGCCAATATTTATTATGCAGATTTTTTGGCTTCTTATAGCAAACAAATCAATCAAGACATCAAAGTTGGTGCTATGCTCGGTTATACCGCAACCAAAAGTCAGGATACCTATGTACAACGGGAAACTGCGGGTGGACTAAGCGTAAGAAATTGGTATGATATCAACGCTTCGGTAAATACTATTGGTGGAAATTCAAAATACAATTACCGCAGAAATCAATTGAGAGATGCGCTGTTTGGAACCTTAAACTTTAACTATAAAAATTACTGGTTTCTTGAAGGAACATTGAGAAGAGAAATTATCTCAACAATGCACCCGGACGACAATGTTACTTACTATCCTTCTGTAAACTCAAGTTTGATATTATCCGAAGCATTCCATTTACCTGAAATATTCAGTTATGCTAAATTAAGAGGATCATTTGGTATCGTGGGTAACTATCCTAGGATCTATCAAAGCCCACTAAGTTATACGCAGAACACCATGGGAGTACAGACTCAAGGAGGTCAAGCTGTAATTTACACAAATGTGCCAACGAGTGCCTTTGGAAATGAGAAAATTAAATCGGAACGAAAAAAAGAATATGAATTTGGTTTGGAAACACGATTATTAAATAATCGTTTGGGCTTCGACATCACGTACTATAATGGCTTGATCCAGGACCAAATTCTAGACTATACCCTGCCAATTTCTATGGGATCGAGTTCAATCGTTGCAAATGTGGGAACTTTACGCAACAAAGGATGGGAATTTGCAATCACAGGTACTCCAATACAGCATGAGAATTTTAAATGGAATACAGTATTAAACTTCTCAATGAATAAAAATATCGTAGAAGAGTTGCCAGGTGGCGTTTCTGAACTTTTGCATAAAGATTATGATGGTGCAGCGGCACAATTAGTATCAAAAGTAGGCCAACCTATGGGCGATATCATGGTACATCCAGTAGCAACTGATGCAAATGGCAATAAAATTGTCCAAGATAACGGCTTATACCAAGTGGATGCCAATTCTTGGATCAAAGCAGGAAATGCAATGCCTAAAGCTGTCGGTGGTTTAACAAATACATTCACGTATAAAAATTTCACCTTGGATGCCTTACTTGATTTTCGCTGGGGTGGCCATGTTATGCCTACCGGTATAAACTGGATGATCAGTAGAGGTCTCTTAGAGGAAAGTTTAAACAACATGGATACAGAACATGGCGGGCTTAGCTACTATATCGCCAATGGAAAAGGGATCGCAACAACCGGAAGTACAGGTCCAAATGGAGAGACTGTTTATCATGATGGGATGTTGATGTCTGGAGTTAAAGCCGACGGATCGCAAAACGACAACATTATTTCACAAGCCGTTTATTACAACAACACATACAATTGGGGCGGACCACAATATTCTAACTCACGTTACGAACTATATGTACAAAAGAATAATTATATCAAGATGCGCGAGCTTTCAATAGCTTATCGTCTTCCAAAATCAGTTGCACAGAAATTAAGAGCTAAAAACCTTCAAATCTCTGCATTTGGACGTAATTTATTCTTTATCTACAGAAGTATAAAGGATCTAGATCCTGAACAAATGACTGGTGGGTCAAATTGGGTTGATCAAGTTTCCAATGCAGGAACAAGTCCGGCAACAAGAACATATGGTTTAATGCTACGTGCTAGCTTCTAATTATTAAAGACATGAAAAAATATATATTATATATGGGGCTGTGCGCAGCCACATTAGCTTTCACAAATTCTTGCAGTAAGAGTTCATTTGATGAAAACTACCGTGACCCAGGAAAAGTAACCGAGACGACCGTTGAAAAACAGTTTGCAGGTATGATTTACAGTTACAGACAATTAATTGTCCCTGAATATAGAAATTTATTTGTTACCCTTAGACCAACCATATTTAGATATTTACATATCACAGGCTGGATTAATGAGACAAACCAGTTATTGCCAGGAGCCGCTGCTATCGAGGACCGTTGGTCAAGATTTTACGAGGGACTTGCACAATATAGAGAGCTAGAAACAATCTACAACAAATCAGATGAAATAGCTAAGAAAGAAAGTAGAATCTACTATCTAACTGCTAAAGTTCTATTTTACGATGAAACACAGCAAACGGTCGATCTACATGGGGCCATTCCATGGTCTAAAGCGGGTATGCTGAGTACGAACAATAGTGATTATCAAAATTCGTATCCGGCCTATGACCAACCAGAAGACATCTATGCGGCCATCATGACTGACTTAAAAAGTATCAGCGCTGAATTGAATTCAATTACATTAAGTAGTGCTACCGCCAACAAATTCAAGACGCAAGATATCATCAATAATGGTGATATCGCAATGTGGAAAAAATATTGTAACTCACTTAGGCTAAGAATACTAACACGAGTTTCAGCGAGCTCAAAATTTGCCACACAAGCAAATCAGGAAATTGCAGAAATTGTTAATAATCAAACTACTAATCCACTGATTTTAACGAACGCTGAAAACGCCCAACTGGATATTTATAACCTGGACGATAACAGTATCCAAACTAAAAATATCAAAGATGCCTTCGAAGCTAGTGGTTGGTATGCAAACTTAGCTAGTAAGCGGATGATCGACAACATGCTTGAAAAAGTAGATCCAAGATTACCTTTTATGTTTGAGCCAGGCGAAAAAGCTGCGGGGAAATATATTGGGCTAGATCAAAGTAAAGTAAGTGCCGATCAAACTGCTTTAGCTACAGGAGGAACATTGGCGATCTACAACCGCTCAACATATTCTAGAAATCAATTTTTTCCAGGTATATTATTTTCAGCAACTGAAACAAATTTACTGCTGGCAGAGTACTACAATAAAGCTGGAAATGCATCGGCTGCAAAAACAGCATTTGAAAACAGCATTAAAGAATCTGTTGATTTATATCGTATTATTAGAAGCAGATCCAACGACAATACCGTTGTTGCGCCCGCTGCTCCAACGACTGAAGCGATCACTACCTATATCAATAATGTAAACTGGGCAGGCGCATCTAATAAACTTGAACTAATTGCAACGCAAAAATGGATACATTTTAATGTTTTGCAAACTGTACAAGCTTGGTCTGAGCAACGTCGTTTGGATCTGCCTAAGTTTGATTTTGTTGTTCAAAACGCTGACATTCAAAAGACAGTACCAGTAAAATTTAACTTACCTCCTTCAGAAAGCGTGTATAATTCAGCAAATTATAATGCTGTAAAAGCGCAAGACAACGTCAACACCAAACTTTTCTGGGACGTTAATTAAGGTATACACTACATCTATCTACAAGAAGGCCACCTAAGGTGGCCTTCTTTTTATCATTTTCATTATCTTTATCCATGCAAAAATTAAAAACCATTATATCCACTGCGCTGATCGCTTCAAGCGCAACACTAGCGTTTGGCCAGGCACATAACGTATCTAATGGCTATCAAAAACCGACAGATCCCTTAGTGATTGAAAATCTCGAACAATGGCAAGATATGAAGTTTGGTCTTTTCATGCACTGGGGTACCTATAGTCAATGGGGAATCGTTGAAAGCTGGAGTATCTGTCCTGAAGATGAAGGCTGGACCCAACGCAAACCCGAACATGGTAAAACTTATTTTGAATACCTCAAGAACTACGAAAATCTACAGACTACCTTTAATCCTACGGATTTCAATCCACAGAAATGGGCCGATGCCGCTAAAGCTGCTGGCATGAAATACGTTGTTTTTACGACCAAACATCACGATGGATTCGCCATGTTCGATACCAAAGAATCGGATTATAAAATCACCTCCGCAAAAACGCCATTTTCGACAAATCCAAAGGCCAATGTAACCAAAGAAATCTTCAACACATTCCGCAATGACGGCTTCAAAATTGGCGCCTATTTCTCCAAACCGGACTGGCACTCCGATTACTACTGGTGGTCCTACTTTCCGCCAAAAGACAGAAATGTAAATTACGATCCTAAAAAATATCCGGATCGCTGGCAAAAATTCAAAGACTTTACCTACAATCAAATCAACGAGCTGACTTCCGAATATGGCAAAGTCGATATCCTTTGGCTGGATGGTGGCCAGGTCCGCCCCTTAGAAACGGTTGACAAATCTGTTGACTGGCAACAGACGATCAAAATGGATCAAAATATTGACATGGACCGCATCGGTGGCATGGCAAGGAAAAATCAACCTGGCATTATCGTCGTTGACCGTACGGTACCTGGAAACTGGGAAAATTATGTCACTCCCGAACAAGCGATTCCTGAACATCCCTTGGATATTCCATGGGAAAGCTGCATCACCATGGGTAATTCGTTCAGCTATGTGCCCAACGACCAATACAAACCAACCAAAAAGATTGTTGAAACATTGGTAAAAATTATTTCCCGCGGCGGAAACTACTTATTGAACATAGCCCCTGGCCCTACAGGAGATTACGATCAGGCTGCATACGATCGCTTGAACGAGCTGGCAGCCTGGATGAAAATCAATCAAACTGCAGTGTTTGCAACACGTACCATTGCTCCGTATCACCAAGGTGACTATTACTACACCAGAAGCAAAGACAGTAAAGTGGTCAATGTATTCCATCTTTCTGAAGGTGACACTTACCAGCAGCCCAATGAATACGTGTTTGAAGTACCTGATAACTTTAGCGTAAAAAAGATCGCTATTTTAGGTCATAAAGGTAAATTGGACTGGTCGCAACGTGGTAACCAAATTACCTTGAGAAGTCCTAGTACACGATTTAACTATGCTACGGCAATTCAATTGCAAAGCAAATAACATAAAATTCCGTTGGATACGATCCAACGGAATTTTATCATTTAACAAGGTCATTGTTTACCGATGATCGCCTGAACATTTAACATCCCCAAAGCTGCTCAGGAATAAGAAAATAAGTCATCAACAAACTATAGGGGTTTTAGAACCTTAAATTCCAATGAAAAAAATCAACCTATTTCCATTATTTATCCTTCTTTTTGTATCCTCATGTGCAACGTATAAACCTCAGATCCTGGTATCGGAGCAAATCTTTAAAACAGGTCAGGTTCCATTCCAGCAATGCCATGCCTCCACGATTCAAGTTATCGGAAAAGACAGTTTATTGGCAGCCTGGTTTGGTGGTACTCATGAATCTAACCCCGATGTTGTCATATGGAGTTCACTGTATAGTCATGGACAATGGCAGCGTCCTGTACAGATTGCAGACGGTATCCTTGGTGACAACCGCTTTCCAACATGGAATCCTGTTTTCTATCAATACCCGCACAGTGACACCCTATCTTTGTATTATAAAATAGGCCCCAACCCCAGAGAATGGAAAGGCTATGTCAAACATTCGATTGATAAGGGAACCAGCTGGTCAGCACCGCAGCAGTTACCTGAAGGTATATTGGGGCCTATCAAGAATAAACCGCTCACCTTGACAAACGGACTGCTGCTCTCCCCCTCCAGCACGGAATCCAAAACAGAAATCTGGAAAGCACACCTGGAAATCAGCCGCGATCATGGCCGCACCTGGTCCGTCAGCGCAATACGCCCAGATACCAGTATCCAGGTTATTCAGCCCAGTGTGATCCAACACGCAGATGGACGCATTCAGGTGCTTTGTCGAAGTAAAGAAAATAAAGTGATGGCAGCATTCTCAGCAGATGAAGGCCTTACCTGGGGCCCCTGGCAAGCCACAAACCTGCTCAATCCCAATTCTGCCACCGACGCCATCCGTTTAAATAATGGTTTATTGATGATCGTCTTCAATCCGGCTATCGCTGGCAACGACTGGTGGGAAGGACGCACAAAACTTCATGTCGCCATATCAAAGGATGGCTTACAGTGGAAAGATGTTCTAACCCTTGAAGATGGGGTAAAGAACGATGAGTATTCTTATCCGACAATTATTCAGGACACAAATGGTCTTATCCACATCACCTATACCTGGAATAGGAAAAGTATCAAACATATTGTGCTCAAATAAAAAAAATAGGACTGTCCAAAATTGGGCAGCCCTATAGTATTGTTTGCGGTTTAGGATTAATAATCTCTCGTTAATTCCATTTCGCCCTTTAGTCGGATATCATCGGAAGATGCTCCAACCAAGAATTTAAACTTTCCTTTTTCTGTCTTCCATGCCTTGCTTGGACTCCATAATTTGAGGTCCTCTTTGGTCAATTGAAAAGAATAGCGTTCTTTCTTTCCTGCGGCAATGTTTTTACGCTCAAACCGCTTCAATTGCATGACCGGTGTCACGACCGAACTTACTTCATCCACAACATACAGCTGTGCGACTTCATCGCCAGCCAATTTACCGTTATTGGCGATATCGAATGACACTGTACAAGCGAAATCATGTTCGGCCTCCTTCAAAGAGATTTGTAAATTGGAGTAATCGAAGCTACTATAACTCAACCCATAGCCAAAAGCATACAATGGCTTAGCCGACATTTCCACGTAGTCGTGATGTTTGGGTTTTGTATGGTTGTAATGTACCGGAAGCTGGCCGACCGAACGAGGTACCGAAATCGGTAATCTTCCCGCGGGATTGTAGTCGCCAAACAAGACATCGGCAACTGCCAAGCCTCCCTCCTGTCCTGGGTACCATGCATTCACAATTGCTGCTACATTGTCAGCGGCCCAATTTAAGTTCAATGGTCTTCCCATAATCGTAACAAGTACAAGGGGTTTTCCAGTCGCCTGTATCGCTTTCAGCAACTTGATCTGATCGCCCATCATATCCAGAGAAACGCGATCAAATCCTTCTCCGCTCTCCATATCACTTACCGTATTGGGATCAACATTGGCTGCCCCAGTTGCTTGATACGACGTTTTAAAATCACGTGCACTCGAACCACCCAGGACTAAAACCACCGCATCGGCCTGCTTTGCAGCTGCGACGGCGGCAGCAATATCGGAATTGCTGGTATCACGAATCGCACAACCTTTCACATAATCAACCTTCGTACTGTTACCAACTGCCGCCCGTATTCCGGTCAGCAAAGTCTGCACTTTACCATCGGCCTGTGGAGCAGTATAATCGCCCAGCTGATTATAAGGATTATCGGCATTTGGCCCTATAACGGCGATTCGTTTCAACGATTTACTTAAGGGTAAGATATGCTGATCGTTTTTAAGCAAAACGATCGACTCGCGGGCCACCTGTCTTGCCACCGTTTTATTTTGCGTCGTAGCGACTTTTTGCGCTACCAACTTTTCATCAACATAAGGATGATCAAAAAGTCCCAGATTGAACTTCATTCGCAGTACACGGGCCACTGCTGTATCGAGAACAGCGGGTTCAACGAGCCCCTCTTGAACAGCCCTAAGCAGATTTGAACCATAACCAGTCCCGCTTAGATCGACATCCAATCCGGCATGTATACTTTGCGAAGCCGCTTCCTCGGCAGTCGCTGCTGTTGCATGTCCGCCATTGAGCCCCGATATACTTAATAGATCCGATACGACAAATCCCTTAAATCCCCAGTCTTTCCGTAGGATGTCATTCAACAGCCAGGAATTGGCAGAACAAGGAATACCATCAATACTATTATAAGCGGTCATCACTGAACCAGCTCCCGATTTTACAGCACGCGCAAAAGGCGGGAGAAAATACTGTTTCAGGCTTCGCTCGCCAAACGACACGGACTCACCGTTGTGACCGCCATCCGGAGCCGCATAGGCAACAAAATGCTTTAGAGTACCTATTATTTTATCCCGCTCACCGATCTTTTCCCCTTGAAAACCACGGATCATTGCGCTTCCCATTTGTCCAATAAGATAGGGATCCTCCCCATAGGTCTCTTCAGTACGCGACCAACGTGGATCTCGCGCTAAATCTAATACAGGACCGTAACCGTTTTTACCACCCACGGCATAAGTCTCCATGGCGATTGTTGAAGCCATAGCCTGGATTAACTGTGGGTTCCATGTACTCGCCTGTCCGATCGCGGTAGGGAACACTGTTGCACCAATAGCCATATGTCCATGTGGCGCCTCTTCAGACAATAACAATGGAATTCCAAGGCGCGTGCTATCCACCATATAACGTTGGATCGCATTGGTAGCGCGCGCAGCTTCTACAGGGCTCAAACCATTCAGCAAGGTTTTTTGTGTCCAGGGATCGGCACGTAAGGTTGCCCATAATAATCCGATATGCTGTTCTTTTACCGCCTTTCGCAATTTATTGCTGATTGTAACCTGCTTTCCGTTCTTGCTATACATGTCCCAGCCCAGCAATTTGCTCAATTGCCCGACTTTCTCTTCCACAGTCATTCTTCCCAATAGATCACTTACCCTTTTTTCAATAGGTAAGGCACTATTCTTATAGGGCAATTGCTGGGCTTGAAGTTGTGGGCAGAGCAATGTCGTCATTGCCGCCATCAGTAATATACGGACTTTCATAAGTGGATTATTATTTATCTAGTTTTCTTCATTAATTGGATCCGGTTTTATTAGTTCACGCCACTATGCAACCGGTTTCCAAACCACTAAATTAACGATTTAGCCTAAATAATCAAGTTAAATTTTGATTCCTGATTCTTTTAATAATCATAGGGCGGCGGCATTGGTTTGAACAGCGTTCATCTAAATAACCTAACACAGGGTCTACTTTATGTATTGAAGTAGAGGAGAGCAAATGGCAAATATCCACGAAATTCACTCTTGCACATTGGGCCACAACAAAACAGGTAGACAAAGAAAAGAGTAATGTGGAATATTCAATTGCAACTTCATCAAAACAGAATTGAATAAAAACAGGAAGACGGCTAGCCGTCTTCCTGTTGAATGTTAAAGGAAATATACTACTTATTTTGTTGCAGCCATTCGCTTACCTTGAAAATAGTATTCAACTGGAGCTGCATATGCTGCAGGATTATTATTGCGTGAAATTAATATGAGCTGATCACCATCAATCTGTACCTCATAACTTTGGTAAGGGCTACTGTCGGCAAACTTGATACTTTTCTTCTCTTTATCATAGCTAAATGCGCGATGCTGTTGTTCAGCAAAAATCAAACTTTCAAATGTTAGCTTATCATCCCCACATAGTTCTTTACCACGATTGATAGTGAACTTATTAGCTGATTCAGCAAATGTGAACGTATACACATTATCTTTTTCACAATCTTTCGGTTTGTGCTTCAATTGCTCGTTTGTCGTCCCTTTCGCAGACACGATAGGGCTCCATTCAAAACTTTCCAGCTGTTTTTGAACATCCATAGGTACAGTCACTTCATTTTCCTTACTGCAGCTCGTCAATAATAAGAGGATAGCAAAAATCCCCGTAAATAATTTATTCATTGCGGTTTCCATTAGTTATAGCTGTATGACGATCGTTCTACCAATATCGCTACAATAAATTACATATTTTTAACTAAACAGATAAAAACTGATTGAGAGCCAGAAAGCACTTCGCGCCACTAGCGAGGATAGGCATACATCCACGCAATAATTGTTAATAAACATGTTAACTTTCTAATACAGAGCAGATCTTTTGTTAAAAACATCGAGGATCTCCTGCTTTTTTCCAATTACGCATTCAGTCCAAAAACGGCAACCCAAAATGTTAACAACAATGTTAATTAACTCGTAATCAACAACATTTATGTTAATAACTACTTATAAGAAAAGAGCCTAAAATTTTCTGTAATGACAAGTGAACTTAAGTTGAATCATGCATATTCGTGGGGTGAAAAACAAAAAATTCGGTAAAAGCTAAGGGTAAATTGAAAGTCGGCTGTCATAAAGATAAAAACTAATCTTTTATGAAACTATCGCCAATCTTACTCATTGGATTATCGCTTCAAGCAGGGTTTACATTCGCCCAACAACCAGCATCGCCAAAGCAAAAAAATCAGGTTGTGACCGAAACTGTCAAAGGAACCGTGATAGATAAAACTACCAGATTACCGCTTACAGGTGCCACAATTGTCATTTCATCCAGTGATGGAACAAAGTCTGTAAGTACAGACGCACAGGGCATATTTCGGCTGCAGCAAGTTCCAGTTGGGCGTCAACAGCTTCAAGTTCGCATGGCCGGATATAAACCAGAAGAATTTACGGAATTACTGATCACCAGTGGACGGGAGAATATGGTCAATGTGGAAATGGAGCCGCAAATAAATGCATTAAACGAAGCTGTCGTCTATGCCAATGCCGGAAAACAACCGCTCAACCAGATGGCAATGACGAGTGGACGCTCTTTTTCGCCGGAAGAGACCAACCGCTATGCTGGCGCCTTTTTTGATCCCGCCCGTATGGCACAGAGTTTTCCAGGTGTTGCTGCCGGCGGCGATGACAATGAAATTATTGTTCGCGGAAATTCCCCCAAAAGCCTGCAATGGCGGCTTGAAGGTATCGAAATTGTAAATCCCAATCATTTTGGAGCCGAAGGCGCTGCAGGCGGCGGAATCAGTATGCTCAATACCATGGTAATGGGAAAATCTGATTTCTATACCGGTGGACTTGCCGCGGAATACAGCAATGCAACGGCAGGTGTTTTTGATCTTAGGTTCCGTAAGGGAAATACCGACAAACGCGAATACACATTCAACGTCGGAATTCTGGGCGTAGGAGCAACGTTAGAAGGGCCTTTCAAAAAAGGAAGTGACGCTTCCTATTTAATTAGTTACCGCTATTCTTCATTGAGTCTACTGGAAAAAGTAGGTGTAAAAGTTTCAGACACTGGCGTCCCAAAATATCAGGACCTTTCTTTTAATTTTGTATTTCCCACAAAAAAAGCCGGAACCTTTTCCTTATTCGGTATAGGTGGTTTGGGGAAACTTCAACAAACTGCCGAGCGTAATTACGAAAAATGGGAAGAACGAACAGACGCCCAGGATCTAAATTTAAAATTCAACGCAGGGAGCGCTGGACTAAAACATCAATACATTGCAAACGACAGATTATATTTCACCAATATTGTTTCCATGTCCCTTAGCCGTAATTCCAATAGCACCGATACATTAACACGGGACTATATTTCCAGCCTCTATCACAAGGACAAATTTACGAATACGGCTCTTCGCTATGCGGGTACGCTAAACTATCGCGCCAACAGTAAAAACACGATTAGAGCGGGCTTAAATGCAAGTTTATTACACTATGACCTCTATGCGCTGTCCTACGACACCGAGCTAGCGGCATTGACAGAGCGGATTAATGAGACTGGAAATACAAGTACTTATAATGCTTTTGCACAGTTAAAAACAGTATTAAACGAAAAATTGACGCTCAACACCGGCGTACATACAAATTACTTTGCGCTGAGCAAGAGCTGGTCTATCGAGCCAAGATTTGGCCTTAACTGGCATGTTGCCACAGACCAAACGATTTCCTTTGGAACCGGCTTATATAACCGACTGGAGCCCTTGGCTTATTATTTTGCCAAGAGTAGCGATCAAACAAGCCTTGAACCAAACAAGGCTCTCTCGCCAACCAAATCTGCCCAGGCTGTTATTGGCTATGAAAAGGTCATCCCTAAGATTGAACAATAATATCGGATCATCTTTAACCACAATCAGTTTCCACTCTCTATGTCGCACAGCACGTGCAATCCCTCGACGCCAGAATAAATAGTCGTGCCCATTTTTCACATCTTTATAGGAAGATAGCAAACTGATGCCATCGATTTGCTGCCCCTGGATGTTCTTCCCTTTTATTGCCTCGATGCTGGTGGGTAAGATATCCATTCCCGATACCATGGCATCTGATGTTATCCCTTTCGGTAGCTTGGCTGGCCATTGCATGATAAGGGGAACCCGGATTCCACCTTCCCATTTCGATCCCTTTAAACCACGCAATTGTCCATTGTCTGCGCCATTATTTGTTGCCGCTCCATTATCATTCATAAAAATGATTAAGGTGTTTTCATAAAGTCCTTCTTGCTTTAAATGTTCAACCAGACGTCCAATATTTTCATCCATATTATCCAGCATAGCCAAGTAAGCACGTCGCAATGGATCAGCTACATTTTTATACTTATCAATAGTCTTCAGGGGCGCTTCGACAGGTGTATGCACTGCATTGAAAGCTAAATACATAAAAAAGGGCTGGCTTCGATACTGTTGAATATACGCAATTGCTTTATTGGTCAATGTTTCAGTCAAATAATGAATCGAGTCTTCGGGAACGACATGTCGATCGTCATAAAGCAGCTGCGTTGGCTTCGCGGCTCCATGGATTGGGAAGTAAGGCCGGTCACCACCGATAAAACCATAGAAATGGTCAAACCCACGTTTCAATGGATTAAATTGTGGACCATCCCCCTGATGCCATTTGCCAATCGCTACAGTTTTATAGCCGTTATACTTCATGAAGTCAGCAATGGTGGCTACCTGCGTATCCATTCCGATATCTTCCGGTGCGACGCCCGCAGTGGGACGTTTCGAAATATTATGTTCAAAACCAAAGCGCTGCTGGTAGCGGCCAGAAAGTAAGCCCGCCCGAGAAGGAGCGCATACTGAAGCTGAGGCATAGGCCGACTGAAAACGCACGCCATTTTTCGCAAGTGCATCAATATTTGGAGTGTAGACCTCCCTACCGCCATAACAACCAAAATCATCATAACCTCCATCGTCGCTCAGGATGACAATAACGTTAGGATGTTGCTGTCCGAATACAGAAATCCCAAACCTAAAGAGTATATTCACAAGAATTAATATACTATAGCACGTAAATCGGTAGATCATAACATTAGATTTATCCCTAAATGTATAGTTAAATGTATAGGATTTTTTGTTAAAAAACCGCAAACGATTTCGTTAGGCTATTTTTAGACGATTAAA
The DNA here is from genome assembly GCF_002339225.1 of Sphingobacterium sp. UBA2610. Taxonomy (NCBI): domain Bacteria; kingdom Pseudomonadati; phylum Bacteroidota; class Sphingobacteriia; order Sphingobacteriales; family Sphingobacteriaceae; genus Sphingobacterium; species Sphingobacterium sp. UBA2610. The sequence goes on along the minus strand of NZ_DDKA01000034.1, from coordinate 1,084 downwards.
AATAAAGGTCAGAGATGAAAACAGATGAAAAAAAATTGGTCGGTACACTTGCTCATTTTTTGGTCAGTGATTCGGATGGCACTGCATTAAGCTCATTTTTGTCTTCATTGACCTATCACCCCAGTACCATTAGAACCGAACTCGTTCAATTGTTGAACAAATGGCAAAACAAAGCAGCTGGAACAGTATTTCCCGGGGAGGACCTCTGGACAGATTTTAAGCAACTTGTGGGGAGCAATCCCGATCTCGGCGTGGCTGTGATTGATGGCTGTAGCATCAACGATATTGCAAGTTTTTACGAAGAAATCAATGCCGTCTACATGTCCAGCGAAAGCTGGAAGATAGGAAGCCTAGATGGCTTTGACGATTTGCTTTACGGTGGATTTGGTACCTTTAAAGATGCTGTTTCACATTGCATTGTTTGGAAGGATATTGCACACAGCAGGGCATCATTGGGCCTTGAAACAACTTTGGCCTATTATAGAGGGAAACTTGGAGCAGAATCACCATTCAATCAAACGCATTTTCAAAAGAAACTAGATGAGCTAAAAGCTGGTCGTGGAGAAACCTATTTTGACATTGTTGCCGATATCATCCAATCGCACCGCAAAGTAACCTGGATTTACAACGGGTATCCTCAGCACAAATCGGTATATTTATAATAACTAAACTTAACATATGAAGCATCTTATCCGCCTAGTTTTCCTGCTCCTATTCTTCCAACAAGTTGAACAGGCCAGTGAGCGACTTAAAGTTGCTGTTGCGGGGCTCAACCATGACCACGTATTCTTGCTTTTAAATTTATATAAGGATAAAAAAGTCGATATTATCGGTATTGCCGAACCGAATCAAACCTTATCAAACAAAATACGAACGCAGTATAATTTACCTGACGCAATCTTCTACCATGACTTACCCAGTTTATTGAAACATGTCAAGCCAGACGCGGTGCTGGCCTACAATCCAACCGATGAGCATATCCGCGTTGCAGAGACCTGTCTCCCGCTTAAGATCCCTGTAATGGTAGAGAAGCCTCTTGCTACGACTCTTTCTGACGCAAAATATCATACTACCCCAATACTGG
>NZ_DDKA01000021.1:0-47630 GCF_002339225.1 Sphingobacterium sp. UBA2610 | reverse complement strand
TTCTATAAAAATAGCGAAACATGCGCTCGGCCAAATCTCCCCTGCCTTTATTGCTCTGAATCTCTACATGGCAGAGTACGAACTGTTCGCGGCCATCCTTTAAAAATACCTTCACAAGCTTGTCTACATAACGGACTCCCCTGCCGTTGCTTTCCGGAGGAAATAAACTCTCAAACTCTTTATCGAGATAATCAAAGGGTTTGCTCAGATCAAAAACGGCATCCGCATCCGGAAAGATAAATCGTAAAAAATGCGAGAACGTTTGTTCTAAGATAGATTTCCACAAAGGGTCGTCTACACGCCTTGATTTTGGACTCATAATTATTTATCAACTGGTTAACAGTACAAAGATACGAAATAACAATATAAAAAAACTAATTTAATTAGTAAAAATTAGAAAATACAAGATTCACGAAAGTACTAAATCAAACTGCAGATGATTTTTATGCTCATGAAGTTTTTTCGATTGCGAAATCTCAAAATATGAAACTGATAGATGTATCTGAACAATTATACAAATAACTATTTACGAATTCTATACTATCTCTAAACAACGAAAAGAGCGAGACGAATAATACTGCAAACTCTTCGACTGCTGCTAAGGTGATGCCTAGCGTCCAATAATTGGGTTAGAAAAGGGCATATAGCAACACACCCTAGTCTGCATATAGATAAGTGTCTTTGAACTAGATATAAATGAAGGACCTTAAAGATGAACTACAAAATATCATTCTTAGAGATGGACCTATTGGCAGTTCAAGCAAACTCAACCAAGTCCAGCATTTCCTTAAAGAAAATGCGACGCCAAGCCAAGGAATTGAAAGACAAGAGTAATACAATTGTGAAGAAGAAAAATGCTTAATTGATTTCGTGACACAACATTCTCTATGCTATTTAAGTGAAATAGATTAGCAAGCGCCGCACCGGGTATAACCAAAAGCATAACCTCTCCTTTGAAGGTGGTTCTGAAAAAGTGACCTACCGCTGGTCCAATGAATACAGCAACAATACTGGTATCGTCCCCAATACCAGCTATAAGCGCTTTTCGACCCGCCTCAATGGAACAGCAAAATTTAACGACAAACTCGAATTTAACACCTCTTTCAACTATATCAATTCACAAAACGATAAAGTCCGTAAAGGCAATACAGGCTACCTGATTACCCTGATGCGCTTCAACCCGCTGTTTGATGTAAGGGACTGGATCGATGAAAAAGGGAATCGTGTACTCCACAGCACCGATATTTACAATGAGCTGGATAATCCCTTTTGGGATGTATACCGCAACACCGCCAATGATGATGTAAACCGCCTCCTTGCCACTTCCAACATTACCTATCGCGCTACGAACTGGCTAAGCCTCAACGGGATCATCGGCATCGACTTTGCCAACACACAAGGGCAAAGCGTTTACCATCCTCAATCCTACTCCGGATCAGGGTCTTCGACCAATGTACGCAATGGCTCCATGAATGAGTATCAAGTCAATGCACGCGTGCTCTCGGGATCATTTATGGCAACGGCAAATACAAAAATCGGGCGCGACATTAGTTTTAGGGCAAACTTGGGAACAGAATTTAAAGACTACAATACCCTTACTAACTCCCAATATGGCGAGGACTTTTACGATCCCAACTTTTACAGCATCAACAATACCTTTCCGAGCACGCGCCTGGCGCGATCTGTTGCCAATAACTTTCGTACAGTCGGATTTTTGGCACAGGCCGGATTTGGTTATCTTGACAACCTCCTGTACCTCAATTTAACAGGTCGATTGGATGCAGCCTCCCGCATGATGCCCAACAATCCCTATTTTGGCTACCCATCGGCATCCTTGGCCTTTAATTTTTCAGACCTGTCTTTCTTCAAAAATAAAGTACAATGGCTCAGCGACGGAAAATACCGCATCTCTGTCGGCACGACCGGAAAAGCACCCTTCAAAAGCTACTATACCCTATCCAATCTAGAGCCAAAGCTCTCAACAGGAGGCGGATTTGCTTACGGCGTAAACGGCGGTAACCCCGACCTGAAAGCCGAAAAAACCCGCGATTTTGAAACAGGACTCGAATTTGGCTTTTTTAAGCGTCGGCTTACATTTGATTTCAGCTATTTTAACCGTTTAAGCACCGGGCAGATCATTCTGCCACGACTGAGTTATGGCTCAGGCTTCGTATTAAGGATGATGAACGGCGGTGAAGTCAAGACGTATGGCACCGAATTGCAAGTCAACGTCAACCCGATCAAAAAAAACGATTTCAGCTGGGATATGACCTTCAATTTTACCCAATACAAAGGAAAAGTACTATCGCTTGCTGAAGAATTGCCCGAACTCTATGATTCAGACACCTGGGTACTGAGCGGCGTACGGTCTTCCGTGATGCCCGGCTATAGTATCGGTACCCTAACAGGTACGCAGTTTAAAAGAAACGAGCGTGGAGACATTTTGATCAATCCACAAACAGGCTTACCCATTGCCGGCACCGATAAGTATTATCCGATAGGCGACCGCATTCCCGACTATACACTTGGAATTGTCAACAAGTTCAATTACAAAAACTTTTACCTAACGTTTTTATGGGATCTCCGCAAAGGTGGTGATGTGCTCAACGGGCTAGATTATAGACTCTATACCTATGGGCAGTCTGTGAAAACATTAAATCGGGAAGACCCGCGGGTAATTCAGGGCGTATTGGAAGACGGGCTTGAAAACACGGCCAATCCAACAGTAAACCACATTGCAGTAACACCATATTCCGCATCCGCCTACTATATGACCAATATCGAACCGCAGATGTTTATCGAGAAAAACATTTATGCATTTAGGCTTCGGGATGTAACTCTTCGCTATGCCCTACCCAAACATCTGACACAACGCATCACGTCACAAGCCGCACTCAGCGTATTTTTTACAGCCACCGATCTCTTCCTGTTCACCAATTACACAGGGCTGGATCCGGAAAGTAATAGCAACACAGCAGGACTAGGCGGTATCGGCGGATACGGAATCGATTACGGGAATATGGCTAAACCCAGAGGTTTCAATTTTGGCTTAAACATGAGATTTTAGGAGGAATACACCATGAGAACAACGCTTTATATACTTATTTTCTTAGTCCTGACCGGATTGAGCAGTTGTAAAAAATACCTGGACATCAATGAAAACCCGTCCAACCCACAGCTCGTCAAAGCCGAATTGCTTTTAGCACCGATTATCTATCAAATGGCCAATGGTTATGCCAATGACCAACGTCAAATGAACAAGTTCAATCAGACCATCCTTGGCGCCAGCACCGATGAGTCTTCCCGCATCTGGGAGCGGCATGGATTTCCACAGCAAAGTGATGTTGGCGGTGTAATGTGGCGTATGGTCTATTTTGATCACGGACTAAACCTGCAGTTGATGATCAATGACGCCATAGCCAATCAGAAATATGAATATGCCGCAATCGGCTATGCCGTAAAAGCCTGGGGCTATCAGATGCTGACCGACTATCACGGCCCCATTATTCTCGATGAGGCCTTGCGTACGCAACAGTTATCTTTCAGATACAATGACCAACCAGAAGTGTATGCTAAAGTACGCGTATGGTGTGATTCTGCATTATATTATCTGGATCAAAAAAGCCCCGTCGATTACAGCGCCAACCTCAATTCAAAAAAGGGCGATAATCTCTTTCGGGGCAATATGGACCGCTGGCGCAAATTTGTCTATGGCCTAAAAGCACTTCAGTACATTCACTTGGTTAATAAACCCGATTTTAAGGAAAAGTATGCCGACTCGATTGCCTATTTTGTGGACCGCTCCTTTGATTCACCATCCGATGATGCAGGCGTTAAATTTGACGGCGACAAATCCGAAACAGCCAATGTGGTGAGCTCAAAATTCGGCCTTTATACCACATCCTATTACAACAGAGCCGGTAAGCCTATTGTGCGCTACCTAACCGGGGGATTGCGGGGCGAACCTATTGAAAATCCAAAAATATCGACAGACCCTCGTCTATCGCGTATGTTGATGATCAATAATCCTGTTGACAGTATTTTCGTCGGTGGTGAGCCCAATGTATCCAATACCACCGTTCCAAATATCCTAGGCGACGTCAGTAGCGGTGTAGGCAAATTCATCTTTAGAGACGCCGCAGATTTTCCATTGATGACCTATGCGCAGCTGCAACTGGTCAAAGCTGAGGCCCTCTTTATCAAAGGCGACGCAGCAAAGGCCTATGAGGCCTATATCAAAGGCATCTATGCCCACATGAACTTCGTCAATAAGTACATCAATACAACCAATGAAAAATCCATTACTGCTGTTGAAATAGATAATTACATCAAGGGAGGAGAAATACCGCTATCTGCTGCTGATCTAACCCTAGCCGACATTATGGGACAAAAGTATATTGTGCAATGGGGCTGGGGAGGTCTTGAACAATGGTGTGATTTAAGAAAATATCATTATAACACGGAAATATTCAAGCAGTTTATTCCATTGGCCGGCAGCCAGCTGACTTACAATGATTATTGTTACCGCGTCCGGCCTCGTTATAATTCGGAGTACGTATGGAATGCCACAGAGTTAGAGCGATGGGGCGGATTAGAGCCGGAGTACGTGATTAAGCCAACCTGGTTTGTTACAACAACTTATTAACGTATTAAAGGAAACATTATGAAGATATTCAAAAACTTAGCATTTCTAGCTTTAGGTGTCTTTGGCCTAAATTCATGCGAGAAATCCATTCAGGACTTTGGAAAAGTAGATTTCCTTGGCGCCGATGACGTCATCGTGAAAATCAATATGGCATCGATATATCCCGATGACCGCTATATGTATGTCAAATTTGACGATCAGCGCGTTACTTCACGCATCCGGGGACGTGAGCCCTTTCCCGGCGGCGGATATAATACCCGCGGAGATTCACGGCCTGATTTTTTAAAATGGAAAGCCGGCAACGTAAAGGTACAAGTTGCCCTTCCACATAAAACCGACGATGGACGCGACTCCATTATCTTGGCCGAATCATCTGTTAACCTGAGCGCAGGCAAGCGCTATACCATTCATATTACCGATACGGCGCAGAACACAAAAATGATCCTCAATGAAGAAGACCTCACACGGCCCGACAGTACACAAGCAAGGTATCACTTTACCAATCTGATGCCCAATGTACCATCAATAGACCTGTACTATGGTGCTGCGGCCACTGGGAGCGCAGATGCCATCGCCGTGCAAGACTCACTTGTCGCCAAGGACATTAAATACCTGGAAACAAGTCCATATTTCCAGCTCAACCGCATTGCCACCCGTACCTGGAAGATCCGCAAGGCGGGATCTCCGGTAACAAATGGCACTGTAATCGCGTCCTACAGCAATGCCGGAGCCATCCTGGACCGCAGGTCATATGTCATTTATGCTTTGGGCTATGATGGATTTACCAGCACCATCATGAAGCCTTATGTTTCATTTTTCTTAGTTCGATAGATATGAAAAGAAAAACCATATTAAGAAATGTCCTTTTGTACATCACGTGCATCAGCATGCTATATTCCTGCAAGCAAAGGGATGATTATCCCAGCTTTGACGATAAAGAGATAGTAACTCCGCCCACCGATATTATTCCAGAAGACAAGGAAATAGAGCCCATCACCAAGCAGCTCATGGCGCAGACCGACCTCATCAAAACATTTTTGGTCGATTCATCCGTTACCCTAACCAATGGACTTGTACGAACCCATATTCGCTACCAGAACAAGCTCGATCAACGCGTGAGCCTTCAACTGCTCACTGTAGATCTTTCATCAAAAGCGGTTTTTCCTTCAATCATGAGTGCATTTGATGATTACCTATATGTGAGCCAGCCGATAGGTGATATGGCAAAGTATAGCGAACCACGCGCAGGCGGCGAGATCCTCGCAGCAATAAATGCGGCGTTATCGTCCACTTATTCCTACATTAAAAACGGGCGGCAGATCAATGTATCCACGAGCAATATAAAGACCAAAGAGAAGACCAGACCTTTCTTTGCGATACAAAAGGATGGCACGCCTTACATAGGCAATTGTGCCGATACCACTAAGTTTGCTTTTGAGCCTTATGATCTGAATCAATTTAGCGGACTGGTATCCGGCACCAATTGGGTCCGTTACCGGGGTTATAACGTTTTGACTACAGCAGCAATTGTTCAAGCGATAACAGCCATTGGCCTATCCGCAGATAAAAAAACGATGTATGCCTTAGTTGTCGACGGAGGCGACACCAATTTTTCAGTAGGCATCAGTTTAAATGATGTTGCCGTTTTGATGGGAGCCTTAGGCAGTTACGATGCATTTGTATTGAACGGCGGTTCCACCAGCGTGATGGTCCAAAAGACCAATACAGGAAACCAATTTAATCCAGTGGTCTGGAACACCGTATCCAAGCCATTAACGGCAGGCGGATCTGCAAGCATCAGCGGTATCGCATTTGTGAAGCGATAAATTAGAAAATCAGCTACTCAACAACGGATTTTGAGTAGCTGATTTTTTAAATTTAAATTTGTTTACGCTGTTATTTCATCTTGCTTGCAGCTAAGCAAAACACGATTATTACGCCCAAGAAAATTCAATCACAAGAATTTTATTTTCCTCATGCCCGAAATAAAACTTCCAGCCGAAGTTAGTATTGGGGTCAACGTATCTACCAATATATTTCAATATAGCCCTAATTATTAAGTTTTCGGTTGTTTTTTTTGTATCTTAACGTTAGATTAATTTTTCAATGGACAAACTAGGAAAAGCAATTAGATTACTGAGACATCAAAAAGGCTGGAATCAAGGCGATGTTGCAACGCGATTAGAAATATCAATTCCTGCATTTTCTAAAATTGAAACCGGTTTTACAGATTTAAATATCTCTCGATTAAACCAAATCGCAAAGGTATTTAATTTGACAACCGCACAGCTTTTATATTATTCTGAAAATGAAGAAATTAAAGAGCATGTTGAGGAGTTAAAAGTTATTTCGGAAAAGATATCCCAACGCGAGGACGAAATCATTCAGCTTCAGAAAAAGCTTATCCAACTCTATGAGCAATTGTACAAGTACGATAACGCTTAAAATTAAATAATCCCGATCCCATTAGGCTAACGTTCGCGATGAAACTGGAAAAAATAAGCGAACGACGGTCCCTTTGTTAAGTTCGCTCGATAAATGAATCGTCCCACCGATACGTTCCATGAGATGTTTAACCAATGCCAGCCCGATTCCCGATCCAGCAATCTTGGCAGTATTACTCGTCCGTTCATTTGTAAGAAAAACCTTCTGCAACTCGTCTTCCGGAATCCCGATGCCATTATCTTCGAGATAATATACGACTCCTTTATCAGCTTTTTCACTGTAAATATGCAAAAAAGCCTCGCCTGATTTTTTTGCATATTTAACGGCATTACCAATTAGATTTATAAAAACCTGATAAACGATTCCGCCATCCGTATACAAAGGAAATAGATCTCCTAATTTGATTTCCATTTGTTTGTCGGGATATACCAGTTTAATTTCATCAATACAATTCCTTATTTTTTTATCCATTGCCACACACGCGACTTCTTTCTCGGCACTGCGTATCTTGCCAAGCTGCAATGTCTGATTTATAATACTTTCTATATTTTGAATAGATGCCGCAAAGGCTTCAAACCACCTTTCACTTACCTTAACCGAAACACCCACATTTTTCCTCAGAAAACTATTCCCAATTTTCAAAACAGACAATGGATTTTTTAGATCATGTGCCAATGTGCTGGCGAGCACGTCCAATTCGCGGCTAAACATAAGCTGCTCTTGCTTTTCCTCCACATTTTTGTAAGCAAGATGTTGCTCAGTCACATCACTTGCCGTATGCAAAATGGCATAGGTTTTCCCCTCCTCGTCAAGCAATGGCCTATATTCAAAATTAAAATACCGCAGTGTTTTCGTCTCTTCATGAACAATATTTGCGGGTGTACGCTCAGCCTGATAGACAATTCCTGTTTTCCAAACGTTTTTCAAAATAGATGAAAAACCTTCTTCTTTAAAATGAGGAAAGCATGCACAAAAACTACGCCCTAGGATGGACCGATCCACACATAATATATCCAGCATACCTTGGCTAACAAAAGCAATATTTAGGTCTATGCTATCATAAATTGCGATCGCACTATGGGACTGCTCCAAAATAGACACCAGAAGATTAGCTGTAGTTTTCATCTACGCTAATTTAATCATAATATTTTACAACAGATAAATCAATAAGGGAAAATCCGAAAAACAAAAAGCTAATCACGAAGTTGACCTGATGCATCTTGACAGAGAAGGCTTCAACCCCATGATGCCCCAAGAAAAGATTATGAAGTACATTGAATCTCTTTACGATCTTGCCGATTTCTTCTGGACACTTTTTTTCTTTGCTGCAGTAAACGACCTCTTTTTCAACAACAATGCCGGTAGATTCTAAAGGCTTTGAACGATAATGGATACAAGTGAATAAAAATCTATATTTTTAAGTTTTAGAATGTATGGAAAATAAAAAGATTTCAATAAATGACATTGCGAAACACTTAAAAATAGCAAAGTCAACCGTATCGTTGATCATTAACGGAAAAGCTGACGAAAGACGGATTAGCAAAGAATTACAGGCTAAAGTACTGGATTATGTCAGAGAGGTTCGTTTTTACCCGCATCACTTAGCGCAAAGCCTAGCCACAGGCCGAAGTAGCAGTATCGGACTTATTGTTGAAGATATTTCTGACTCATTTTTTGGACCAATAGCGCTCATGATCGAAAATCTAGCCAAAACGAAAGGGTATAGGATAATGTACAGCAGTACCCTCGGTGATACCAATACAGCCATTGAGATTATCAATTTTTTCAGACGGAGCCAACTGGATGGCTATATCATTGCACCAACCAAAGGAATAGAAGATGTCGTTAAAGAAATGGTGGATGAACATATCCCAATTGTTCTATTTGACCGGGATCCGGTCGAAGGTGTGGATTTTGTCGGAACCAACAACAAGGAAGCAATGATTGAAGCTTGTATGCATCTATATGATAAGGGGTTTCGTCAGATTGGATTCGTTACACTCGAATCTACACAAAGCCAAATGCATGAACGATTATTAGGTTACCAAGAGACGATGGAAAAATTAGCTATTGACCCTAAAGTAGCCTTTATACCCTTTGAATCAAAAAAAACAGTCAAACAGCAGCTTATTAAAGATTTTCTTGAAAAAAATCTGGAATTGGACGCTATCATCTTTGCAACCAATTATCTTTGTCTTGCAGGGTTGGCTGCAATAAATAAGCTAACGGCTAAAAGGAAAATGGATTTCGGCATAGTGTCCTTTGACGATCATGAAGCGTTTAACCTGATCTCCCCAACGATCACTGCCATACGTCAGCCCTTGGAGGAACTAAGTAACAACATTATAAAATTATTGCTAAAGCAGATAGAAAAACCAACAAAAGATAATGCTAGTCATGTCGTGTTACCCTCTGTGATAAAAGCAAGAAAGTCATCTGAAAGAAAAAGCAATAATCTTCTGCCAATCGGTCGCAACAACTGATCGGCAGAAGATTACCGAAAAAAGAGTGTCATCATTTATTCCACTTTCATGGACGAGGCCTTATCATTGGCTGTCGGTGTCAATTGAGAAAAGAGTGGCGTATCCGTCGTCAGCACCCAGTTGATCCCCGAGAAATTTTGGTGTTCGTACAGCGTCAAGGTAACTCCGTTTGGAACGCTCGCGGAGGATGCCCAATCGTTTTCGATACCTCTGGCATTCAGATCTGCCAGATTATAGCTTCCTTTCGGCAAGAAAACTCCCTTTCCACCATAATGTGCATCCTTAAAGATACTTACGCCTTCCACATTCATTCGTGCGACAACAGGAAAATGATCAGATGGCAATATTTCTCCCGGATCTTTATGGTACCAATCAACTAATCGGGAAGATACTTTCCACTGATCGGTGACAAAGATATGGTCGATCTGGCTATCTCCTGTTGGACTAATATTCCATCCATTACCCGTTACACGTAATGCTGGCAACTTGGAACTCGCAACAGCCCAGCTTTCTTCTAACAATAAAGAACTATTAAGCACGTTATATGCCGCTGAATTTTGATTTGCGTTTAAATCACCCATTAAAACCGCAGGAAGCGCTCCGATTTTGTTTTGCATATAAGTCAACAAGAGATTCGCACTGTTAACCTTGGCTTCAACGCCTTTATGATCAAAATGTGTATTAAATACATAAAATATCATTGCAGTCTGTTTATCCTGAAGTTTTATCCAGGTACAGATGCGCTTGTATGCGGCGTCCCAGGCAGGCCCTGTAGGAGTTGTAGGAGTTCCAGGTGCGAGCCAAAATGTACCGCTCTCCAACGCGTTAAACTTGGTGTTCTTGTAAAATATGGCCGAGTGTTCAGAAGAGGTATTTCCTTCACGCCCTGTACCAACTTTGCTGTAGCCCTGCAGATCTGAAGCCATATTGTCCATTTGGTTCCCTAAAGCTTCCTGAACTCCAACGATATCACAATCATGCTCCAATATGCGTTCTTTTACTAATGATCGCCTGACCGACCAGGCACGGTTTCCCGTATCGGGCGCATCCTGCCGGATATTAAAAGTCATCATGACATAACCGCCGCTTCCAGCTATTGTTGCTGAACTTTGTAATTCAGTTGGCACGGACAGCTGTTCGCCAGTGGTCGAAGCATTTGTCAGATCTTTGGAACAAGAGGCAAAGATAAAACCCCACAAAAGTGTCAGCTGTAGTCTATAAATTAATTTTCCCATTATTTTTGGTTTATATGTTCCAATAATTAGTATTGAATTATTCAGACTATTTAATATTAAATGTTCCTACAACTGGAAAATGGTCGGATTCTTTGTCTGCCCAAAATTGAACCGCATAGTCCTTTACTTCAAAAGCCTGCTGCGGAGCATATATCAACCAATCACAAGTATATGTCGGTTTTGGTGTAGGTACAGTCCATTCACAATTCGAGGTTTGACAGGGCAGGGAAAACCATTTTTGCAAAGCCGGCATAGTCTGCGAGTTGGGCCGTGAATTCAGATCAGCACCCAAAATGATCGGCTTCTTTAAATTTTTGATTTCCGCCAAGATCTCATCGATCTGTTTTAGACGGGTGGCATCATCCTTTTTGTAGCCCAGGTGGGTCGTCGCAAAATAAAATTGTTTGCCTTCCTTTTCCAACAATGCATAGCCAAAGGATCGGATGTCATCCCCATCATTAGCAACCCCCAAATGGATAGACTTTGTCTCCAGTAGCGGATATTTGGAAAGGATAACATTACCATAATCACCTTTCTTCAACGTTAATGCATGTGCAAAATAATAGTATTGCATCCCTGTCAACGCAGCGATTTCCTTCGGAAAATCCATTGGATTAATAGCTGTATTGCGTTCCACTTCTTGCAAAGAAACAACATCGGGATCAACTTTTTTGATCACCGAAGCAATCGCTTCAATGCCCATTTTTCGAGCACTATAGATGTTGTAGGTCATTGTTTTGATCTCAACTTTACGATTCAATTTTTGGGCGGAAACAAAATTGGCGTTAACTGACAACAGCAGAGCGGTTATTAAAACAAACAGCAGGGGGCGCAAGTTTAAATGTCTTGCTTTAGACAAAGTTATCATCATGATCCTATTCTTTAATGTAAGTAAGAATTAGTTAAATTATATGGTAGTTACTCTATAACGATCTTTCGAATAACGTGATTCCAGGTATCAGCTACATACAGCGCTCCGTCAGGACCGAACTGTAGACCTTCGGGTTCGTAAAATTTTGCTGTTAAGGCATTCCCATTCTGGAGACCACTGGTGCCGGCAATTCCTGCATAAGTAGTTACCGTACCATTGGTCGTGATTTTACGAACACAATGGTTTTTACGATCGGCAACATATAAGTTTCCATCCTGATCCAGATCCATTTGTGCAGGTGTATTGAATCGCGCAGACTCTCCATTTCCTATTGCATTCCCCGTCGTATTGGCATTTGGTCCAGCAAGTACTTGTACAGCACCGAATCTTTTGGCCGCAAGGTCATAGGGTACACGATAAACACTGTGTGCATTGTAGGCTCCTGATATAAACATAGTTTGCCCATCTGGAGAGAAAATAATATCCATAATATTGACATTTTTTGAATTGACTGCAAATAGCTGCTCCAGCGTACCATCGGATTTTAAACGACAGATCTTTCCGCCTGAGTATATACCAACAAACACTTCATCTGTCACGGGGTTCGTTGTTACAGCCGTCAATCCTGCCGTTGCAGCTAGGGCCGTTAAATTGCTATATTTACCAGAAGATTTTATCATCTTGCCAAAGCCCATGGATCCATTTGCGTTGTTATCATTGCTAAGGTACAATGTATTTTGGTCTATTGAAAAGTCAAAAGCCCGGAGCCGCTCGAACAAAGGGTTCTCAGAAGCATTAAGTAAGGTACTTACTTGATTATTTGCAGCAACACGGAGTGCCGCAAAATTATCTCGGCTACTCGCCCCCTCTTCGACAAAATAGAGCATATTATCCTTACTCCATTTCAAATAGCGTGGCCCGGATAATTTAGCCTGCACATAATCCCCGTCAACATTATCCTTAGTCGATCCTAAATAGGTGTACACGACGGTCTGATATCCGTACTCAAAATTTTGCTTATAGGTATACGCTACGCCGTTAATAGCTAGTTTGACTTTACCAGATCCCGCATTCTGTGGAATACGTGCGGTAATGACCCGTCCATTGGAACTTAATACACTCGCTTCCTTCTCATTTATCGTCACTTTGATTTTTGCGAGATCCGTTCCAAAATTACTCCCATATAGGGATATTTCGGTAGATGAGCCTCCAGAAATGGGGGTATATTGGGTAATTTGAGGTTCATTAGCCTTCTCGGGATACGTCATGTCGCCACCAATCTCTTTGGTGCAACTGAGTAGACACATTGCGAAACAAAAAAATATCCCGATATGAAGATTTCTTATTCCTGATATTTTAGAAAAACAAATAGTTATCATGGTTTTGCTACGTAAAATTTGTATTAGTTTTTGATTAAAAAATTCGCAACAACAGGAAAATGATCGGATTGCGAATAGGAACTATAGTCTACATCATATGTCTCCGTCAAAACCCCGTCTGCCGGTGCATACATCAGGTAATCTATGGTTCCATCAGGTTTAGGTGTTCCGGCTGTAAAGCCACAGTAGCCATTTAGGCATCCTGATGTAAACCATTTCGTCAACACTTTATAGCCTTCTTCTGTAGGCTTGGCATTAATGTCTGCAGACAGAATGATAGGTAGCGTAATATCTTTGGTATATTGGTGGATTAGGTCAATTTGATGGAGCCTATTGGCGTTATCTGACAGATGATCTAAATGCGTCACTGCAAAATAAAAATCCTGATTATCCTTGGTTACCCTCACCGTGCCAAGCGCTCTTATATAAGCGTTTGATTCTGAAGTGACCACATCCAACAGGTAAGTTGCCTGTTCTTTAAGGGGTAATTTTGAAAGAATGAGATTACCATATTCCCCCTGAGCTAGGTCGCGGGCTTTGACAAAATAATAATAGGGCATACCGGTAAGCTCGGAAAGGCGTTTTCCGGTGTCAAAATTCAGATTGATGGAGTTCTTCTCCACTTCCTGCAGCCCCACAAGGTCGGGATCATTTTTCTTAATCACGTCGGCGATTGCCTCTATGCCTTTTTTTTGTGCAGAATAGATGTTATACGACATGGTTTTGACAGATGTGCCGGTTACGGATGGCTCTTCCACCTTGGTTTCATTTTTACTGCATGATACCAATAAAAAACCGATTATACTGAATGTTATAATTCTTTTCATGAGTGACTCCTTTGTAGTTTTTGCTTTGCGTGTTAGTTGATCAGTCATTTGCTATCAATTCTATGGTATCGCTATAATTGACGACCCCGTTTACCGTCGCACTTACCCGGACATAGATTTTGTTGCCGTTTGCCTTGATCTTGTAAAAGTTCTCGACAAATTGTTTATCATTGGCCAGTTCAAAGACATGTGTACCTTCATCTATTTTGCCCTTAGCAATCTTTGTGACATAATTCGCATTATTTTCATCTACTCGGGGCGTATAGTTCCACATCACAGATACATTGGTAAACGTAAAGGATTCGTCCGATTTATTAACCTTAAATGCTACCTCGACTTGGTTTCTGTCGGAAATGGTGGCCGATGCCGTAATACGGGAAAAAGGGGTTGCTTTCAAATCAAATTCCGTTTGACCTTGGACGGTCGTATACCCTTCGCACACGCCAATAAAAGGGCCGTTGACAACCACTCTATACTTCCCATTAAACACCGTATTGTTGGTATAAGATCCATCTGCATTTGCCCTGAAATCGACAGAGGCAGTCGCCCCGGTTCCTATTTCAAATAAAGAAACCAATACACCTCCCGACCCCGCCACCGGCAATGGAATAGGCTTGTTTGTTTTCATGTCATATATGGTGCCGTGAAGCCCCCCATTAGGAGCCTGTAGATTGTCGATCTCATTTTCGCAACTGTTCATGACAGCGATTAAAATAAAACCAAACACATAAAAAATATTCTTCATTTTGATCATAATTGTAATACATCTTAATTAGTTGCCGTAACCCGGATTTTGAACCAGCTGCGGATTCGTACTCAAATCCGTAGGACTAATGCGGATATAGTAGTTTCTTTCCAGAAATAATCTTTTTTGCTTCGGAGGTACTCCGGTTTCGAAAGTATACTTATTGCTTTTAACATTGAACCAAGGATAGAGCGCTGTACCTCTATAGTTGGTTAGTCCGCCCTGCGATTCATCCATGTGGGCTACTCGCCATCGCTTGAGATCCCAAAAGCGTAGCTTTTCAAAAGCAAGCTCTACCTTGCGTTCCTGCCGAACTTTGGCAATGGATATCGTTGCAAGTGACTGAATTCCGGCACGTGTGCGAATGGCATTTACCGCCTGCAAAGCTTCGGTGTCTTTGCCTCCGAGCTCGACACAGGCCTCGGCAAAATTAAGGTATATTTCACCAAGGCGAAATACTACCCAAGGTGTCTCCGAACGCTTGGCGTCAATATTTGTCATGTCTGTAAGCGTTTCATCAAAAAACTTACGCATATAAAACCCCGTTTTTGAAGCATCTCCGACGTCTGCACCGCCATCTTTACCCGATGTATTGTACCTCACACCGTCTATCGTAGCCACATTATCCTTGTCGGGCTGATTCTGTGCCTGGTATTTTTGCCCCGAGCCATTCTGCCCATTTATCACTCCTCGTATCCATTCGACCTTGCTGCCCTTTAATGGAGCGCCGGGAACATAGATGGAAGCAAACAACCGCGGGTCTTTCCCAACGAAAAGATCGTAGGGACTATCAAAACTACGCGGGGTCCCATCTGTATTTTTTAAAGACAATTTACCCGGGCTACCATCGCTATATTCAAATGATTCGACCATTTCGAGCGTTGGAGTCACTCCGCAGCCCCAGCCATCACCACGATAGGAAAAAGGAGCATTCATCTTATCCCACATGTGACCTTTCCCGGCTGAAACATTAAAGGTTTTCTGAAAGATGTATTCCCCATTATCGCCATTTACACTTTTTGAAAACAGCTCATAGAAATTCGCTGCTTTGTCGGCATTTTTGTTATAAAGGGTATAAGTGCCTGCCTCCAGCAATGCTTTTGAAGCATTATACGATTCGGTAAAATACCTCGTTGCCTCATTGGCTGCTATACCAACATAACCGCGCGTTACAGCCTCTCCACTTAAATTTGCATTTGAACCATACTTAGCGATCGAGCCAGCATACAGCGAAGCACGGGACCATAAGGCAAGGGCTGCACCTTTGGAGGCTCTATATTTACTTTCTGCAGATCGCGATACCGGAAGTATGTCGCTAATCGCCTTACATTCACTGATAATAAAATCGTAAACTTCCGATTCCTTATTTCTTGGAACCTGTAATGCCGAAAAATCGCCAGGAACGTATTCTTGTGGTGTCGTTAGCAAGGGGACACCACCATAGCGCTTCACCAAACCAAAATATTGCATCGCGCGTATCCACCTCGCCTCAGCATCGACTAGGCGCTTCTCCTCGTCGCTCAAGACTGTAGTCTCGCTCAGTTTCTTCAAGAAGTCGTTTGTACGTCTTATTTGGACGTATCGCGTCGCAAAAGGGTCTTCAAAGACGTAATCACTATACGTATATACCGAATTTGCATTACTAAATGCATAGTCTTTCTGATACGCTCCTGTCGCTTCATCAGACAAGGAGGTCAAATTGAGCAGATTTGATTTTCCTGTAAACCAATCGTCAAACTCATCTAATCGTAATCCCTCATCATACATCGTGACTAACACGGACTGTATCGCTTGCGGACTTTCCCAGATAAGATCAGAGGTGATAATTCCACTGGTAAGCTCCCGGTCTAGGTAATCGTTACAACTATATAAACTCAGTGTAAATGCACAACTCAGAAGAAGAGGACTGAAATATTTCATTTTCATAGTATAGGATTTTATAAAACTATATTAACACCAAAATTGAATGTTTTCAATTGTGGATAATAGCGCAATCGACTTTGATTGCTTTCAGGGTCTATATTTTTCAATAACGCATCACTCCCCGTGAACGTCAATAGGTTATTGGCATTAAAGTAGATTCTACACCGTTCAATCTTTAGGGACTCGGCCCATTTTTTTGGTAGAGAATACCCTACTTCCAATGTTTTTAACCGTAGATAATCTGCTTTATGTAAGGACCATGAGTTATCAGATCGGTTGTCCACCTGACCTGTTACCCGGGCTGCGGGCATTGTGCCGGCAATCCATTCACTATTGGGATCAGCAGGATCTGCCCGGTGCCATCGGTCGGTCATAAATGCAAATCCGTTACCTAGGCCCTGTTGGATAAATGGATCAAGTATATCGCCACTTATATAAATATCATGGCCTGCAGCTCCCTGAAAAAATAAGGTCATATCAAATCCTTTATAATTCGCGCCGAGATTTAATCCATAATACATTCTTGGTGTTGCACCATGACCGATTGGTTCCACATCGTTCCCATCTATAATGCCGTCGCCATTCACATCTTTGAATTTCAAATCTCCGGGAAGCAGGGATCGATTTCCATTATTATCCTGCACCGGTGAATTTAAAATATCTTCATACGAGGAAAATTGCCCCAAGACCGTCTTCCCCCACCGGATATCCTTATTTCTATCATTACTGTTGTTCCGCCAGTTATCATACATATTGGTTGAAGCTGCACGTTCGACGTAGCCATAGCGGATGCGTGTTACAGAAAAATTGCCGGATATATTATAGGCAAAATCACCAATTTTATTTTTATGGCCTACAGTCCATTCAAAACCGGTATTGATATCTGAATTTAAATTTTCCTGTGGCATAGATTCGCCGAATGTTGTCGGGAAAGTGCCTTGTCTTGTCGCAGGAAGGCCAGAGCGTTCGCGTCTAAACCAGTCGAATTCCGTATTGATCAATCCGTTTTTAAAGGAAGCCTCAAACCCGAGATTCATGATATTAGACTCGTACCATGTCAACCAAGGATTGGCCATCCCACTGCTTCTCAGCCCAGAAGACAAGCCTCCAGTTCCCAGCACATAACTCCCTCCATAGACATATCCGTCGAGGTATTGGAATGCCGAAAAATCACCCTCATCACCGACTTTGGCATAGGAGCCCCGGATTTTTACGTTATCAAAATGAGCAAAATTTTCCTTGAAAAATTTCTCTTCCGAAATCCGCCAACCCGCTGAAACTCCCGGGAAGAATCCCCACCTGCGGTCCCGCTGAAATTTATAAGATCCATCATAACGGAAATTCAATTCAAGTAGATATCTTCGGTCATAGGCATAATTAAACCTTCCTACCAGACCTGCATGCGCCGTTTCCACACTTTTGCCACTCGTATTTTGGTTTTCGGTGTCTCCTTTACTGATGTCGTCAATGATCCCGATTGAAGATTCCCTAAAACCCAATATATCGGTCAAACGGTCGTGGTAGGCCTCCCATAACAATAAGCCACTGACATCATGCTTTTGTCCAAATACACGGTTGTAATTGATCGAATACTGCTGCGTTGGCATATACAGATTTTCCATCTTGGACTCCAGGCTTGCTTTTTTTCTTAGAGCGACCTCGGTATATTTTTCATTCGTCTGATTGTACTGGTAATCGCTCAATGCCTTTTGCCATGTTTTCCATTCACTGTTCTTATAGTCATAAGCGACCATAGCACGTAACGACAGTCCAGCTATCCACGGTAGCTTCCAATTTAGATCCAATGAACCGTTAAACTCTCTTCTCAGGCGCGATTCGTATCCACTATGCTCGATATAAGAGCTATGTATAGGGTTGGCCATGTTTCCAATGGCCTGCCAATAACTGGGATTATTATTGGCATAAATGGAATAAATAGGGATGGCCATCTGTGCCTGTGTAAACAGATCGTCACCTCCATACGGTTTTTCACGATCTTGTAAACGACCAGTCAATTTAAATCCGACGGTAAAATTTGGCGTAACATTCAGATCAATATTGGAGCGTAGATTATACCTTTTGAAGTTCCAGTCATCTGACCTCAAAATACCACCCTGGTCAACATATCCCACCGAATTATAATATTTAACTTTATCATTTCCCCCATAGATGCTGACATTGTGTGAGCTCTGTGGAGCATTGTTACGCACGAGGGAATCCCACCAGTCAGTACCCTGCGCTCCATTTTTGTAACTATCGAGTTGTTCTTGACTGTATGCTGGTACCCCAGTGTATGGATTAGAGTTATAGATCGCTTCATTATACAGCGACGCATATTCATAGGCATTCATCATACGTGGATATCGCGTCACCTGCTGGATTCCATAATATCCATTGTACTCCACTTTAGTTTTTGAATTGCTTCCTTTTTTTGTGGTCACCAATAGCACCCCGTTGGAACCTTTAAATCCGTACACCGCGGCAGCAGCATCCTTTAATATTGATATAGATTCGATATCATTCGGATCGACCTGTGCAAAATCTCGCTGTACGCCATCCACGATAACGAGCATGCTACCGTACCCGCGGATATCCACCGACGCTCCGTCATCTCCGGGGGCACCGCTACGCTGTACCGCACGAATCCCCGGCAATCGACCAGCAAGCATATTTGTTACGTTTGGCGTTTTTACCTTAATCAGCTCTTCAGCCTGTATGGATGCAACTGAACCTGTTACCGAAGCTCGTTTCTGCACGCCGTATCCCACCACAACAACCTCGTCCATCATCGCTACACTATCTTGCAGAATAATGGATAAGTTTGTTCGTCCCCCAAGCAGGATTTCTTGGCTCTTATAGCCGGCGGCGGATAGCAGGAGTGTTTCGTTCGGATCTGTTGTAATTGAAAATTTTCCGGTTCCGTCCGTACTGGTTCCGATGGAGGGTGTGCGCTTTATTTGCACAGTGACCCCGGCGATCGGATTATTGGCAGCATCCGTTACTTGTCCGGTTATCCGGACGGGTGCTTTGGCCATAGCCATGAGGACAAGATCACTGTCCCAACGCTCATGACCATAAGCCGCGGATGTCATTAGTGCGATCCCTATCAAACTTGCCTTTAAGGCGCTCTTATAGGCTGCATTTAAATCACGCTGTATCATTTTTTATAAAATTTATTTTTGGTTAGTAATTCTTTATTAAAAACGCTTACACGAATCACTTTGGCTTTATACATCTATACCTTATTTTTCATTAGGGATGGGATCCAGTGCAGCAGGATGTTGCGGATCAAAAATG
Organism: Sphingobacterium sp. UBA2610; assembly: GCF_002339225.1. Classification (NCBI taxonomy): domain Bacteria; kingdom Pseudomonadati; phylum Bacteroidota; class Sphingobacteriia; order Sphingobacteriales; family Sphingobacteriaceae; genus Sphingobacterium; species Sphingobacterium sp. UBA2610. The sequence continues at coordinate 27,780 of NZ_DDKA01000021.1, read as the reverse complement.
GCAACACCAACCTTTGAATCAGCACAGCCATAGTATAGAAACCATTTCTGTTTAAAATAAACCAGGCCTTCAATAAACACTGTGCCGTCAACATATTGACCACTTTTTTCAAAAGCTTCCATTGGTCTTAGGAAAGGCACGTCCATCCTTGCTAATACTTTACCCGGATCTTTACTGTCGAAAAGAACTTGCCCTGCTGAATAAGTACCTTTATTAAATCGCTTATCTCCTTTTTCAGGGTGGTTTTTACCATTATATAATAGTAGAATTCCTTTATCTGTGAGGATAGCCGGTGGGCCACATTCTGTTAAAGAGCTATCAAAATATCCCTCTCGAGGTGAGATGAACGCTTTGAGTTGACCTTTCTCATCTACAACCGGTTCCCAGTCAATCAGATTATCCGACGTTGCGCCATATACACCATGCTCGCCCCAGTACATCCAATACTTCCCATTTACTTTAGTAATTAGCTGCTTACCATTTTCCAGTTTAGTGACAATCGATGCTGATTTATGCGATTTATTGACGAGCTCAGGCAGGATGTTCGATTTTTTAAAAATAGGCCCATATTTTGTCCAATTTTTAAGATCCTTTGAGGTAGCTACCCCCAGGCGAGGTACTTTTCGGTTCCATTGCGTATAGAACATCACATAGGTGCCATCTTCGGATTCGGCTATACGCGGATCCTCCGTTCCACCGGGCCATTCAAACTCACGCTGGCTATCAGCCCCGGGATAAAAAACAGGCGTTTTTTGTCGGTTGAAATGTGTTCCATCAGCACTCGCAGCAAGCCCTAGACGTGAAGTACGATGACCAATTTTTATCCCCGTCTTATCTTCGGCACGATAAAGCACGTAGATACTATCTCCTTTTACCACCGCTGCCGGGTTGAAGGTGTCATTATTCTCCCAATGCACAAGTTGCCCATTCATGGGATTCATAAATGTGGTGGTACTATCAGGTTCGATTACAGGGTTTACCCCTGCTGGACGAACGAAACCGCCCATTACCCAGTCTGGGGCGAGATGGCGCGGCTGTCTTTGCGCGCTACAGCCCCAAAAAGTCACCGCAATCGCAATTATGGAAAGAGGCTTAAATAGCGTTATCATTTGTTTCATATGTCAATTATTTTAATATATGGTATTACGAAAATGTTTCTTTAGTATCAAAACCGCATAATTATCTTAGAAAACCGGTTTTGCAAAACGAAATTAATAAGTTTATAGATCAATATCGCTTTATGATGAGGATTTAATAATTATTTAATATGGGAACTTTAGTTTATTTCTTCCAATACTTTGCCCTTCGTTTCGGGCATACATAGAATAAACACGAAGGACGCGATAACCATCAGGGCATAGAATAAAAACACATAATATCCTCCGAGTACGCTACCTTCTACAATAATTGGAAATACCCAGGATATTATTGCAGCAAATAGCCAATGGGTCGTGCTCCCCAAGGAAGAGCCTTGGGCGCGAACCTCGTTCGGGAAAATTTCCGCCAAAAACACCCAAATCACGGCACCTTGTGATAAGGCAAAAGATGCTATAAATCCCATGATATAGAAAAGTAAAAATTGTGCATTTACTCCTTTTAGGCCAAAGGCTGCCAATAACAGAAATAAGAACATGCCAATAGCGCCTGTCAAAAGCAGTTTTTTTCGCCCAAAACGATCTATGATGCTCATGCCAACCAGGGTGAAGAGCAAATTGGTACCACCGATAAAAATAGGCTGAAGGTAGGCTAATGCTGCACTAAAGCCCGCCATTTCGAAGATCCGTGGTGCGTAATATAGAATAGCATTAATTCCGGTCATTTGATTGAAAAATGCTAACAACACCGCAAAAAGTATAGGTTTGGCATACCGTTTTTGGAATAGGCTAACATGCTTACCAGATGTTTGGGGCTGATTGACCTGCACTTCAAATGGAGTTTCAAGCCGAAGATAACTTGCACGCGCTTTTTCAATGTGTCCCTGCTGCAATAGCCATCTTGGACTTTCGGGAATGAGATTCAATAGAAGTACAAATAATAGAGCAGGCACAGCCATGATACCGAGCATGTATCGCCATCCGCCTGAATTTACGCTCATAAAGAGAAAATTTGTCAGATAGGCCGTAAAGATTCCCAGCACGATCATAATCTGAAAAGTGCCTGTAAGTTTACCGCGATCTTTTGCGGGAGCAATTTCGGAGGTATATACGGGTCCAACAACAGAGCTGATCCCCACAGCAAGTCCACCCAATAATCTGAACAACAGGAAAAGCTCCCAGATGGACGCTACTGCACAGCCCAATGCTGAGAGTAAATATAAAGCTGCAACGAAATAAAGCACGGGTTTACGCCCATAACGATCGGCCATACGTCCGGCGATAACGGCTCCTATAATGGTTCCGATCAGCGAGATCGATACGGTAAGTCCATGACGGACAGCATCCAAGTCCCAGAGTTTTTGTATGATTTGTTCAGCACCCGATATCACTGCTGTTTCAAAACCAAACAAAAAACCTCCCAACGATGCGATCAATGTAAATTTCCAAATGGGTTTCATATACTAAATGTCTTGAGGGTTAATCCGAGAAATAAGTTGCGTTCATCAAATGATGCAAGGGATAGCTCCGTATCAAGGGTACAAAGGAGCTTATCAAAAAAATAATTGTGGGCCTTGGCAATACTGCCTCCGATTATAATTGTGTCTGGCGTTAACGGATAAATATATTCTTTAATGAAAGTAATCAGTTGCTTGCTTAGGAAATCAAAAGCCTCTTTTCTAAAAATTTCCAGATCTGGGCGTTCAGCTATGTCTTTTATGTTATCAACGGGAATATACCCAAATTTTTCTGTCAAATGAGCTAAGACCCCTCGGGTTGAAATGAAGTCTTCTACAATGCCGTTGCTGAAAACTGCAGATCCTAAATTGAGATCTACGATTGTTCCATTTTCGTAAAGCGAAGAACCCAATCCGGTTCCTAAAGTCAGGCCTATAACGCGCCTATTTTCCATTTTTTTATTGACAACTTCGCCCAATAAAAAGGCTGCAGCGTCGTTATAAAAGTAGATCGAACTTAAATCAATTCCTGTGATATTCGCAAAAAATGTTTTTAGATTAAAGCCTAGTAGCGACTGATACTTATTCATTCCGTCCATTAAGGATATTCCGTTTTCGTAATCGAATGGACCAGGGCAAGATATGAAAATTTCGGATGGTAAATGCGTAATTGAACTTAGGGTCTTATCGATGGTTTGTTTTATGGCCGACAAAATCTGTACTCTTTCTGCGTTACTATTTACATTCCCGCGAAAGTACGATCCGTCCATGACAACTGCAGGGCTCCCGTGCACAAGGCCTGATGAGCAATGCGTACCACCTAAATCGACACATAAAATTATATTTTCGGTATGAGGCATTTTTGTTTTTAAAATTGGTTATTAATGATAATAAGCAAAACCGGTTTTGCTTAGATAATGCGAAGATAACACTTATATTTGAAAATCAAATTTTTAATCTAAATTTTTATCTTCCATCCGTCTTACATCCTCTCTTAAGTTTAGCGGTAGCCCCCTATTTTGTATGTGCCATAAAAAAACTTTTAAAACCGAAGATAGAATTTAGGTGTTCTCCTAGAAAAAATAATAGCTATATGGCACATTTAGAAGTAAAACCTAAAAGCGGAGCACCATGGTGGCTTTGGCTTCTACTCGCACTTATTGCTTTGGCAATAATCTTGTTTTTTGTAAATCGTAATAACAGTGCATCCGATGTCGCTGATACCAGGGACAGCACCGGCATGGTAATGGATCAGGGCGATATGGGCGGGGATACCCTTGCAACAACGGAACCAAGCTGGAATTCAGTAGATTTCAATAGTGCTGAATCTTCGGACCCGAACATCACGGACAAAGATATTCGCGTACGCTCCAGTGATGGCTATACCATTTACTCGCTTGGCGAAAATATATTATTTGCCACTGACCAAAGCGCCATACAAAGCAATTCCGAAGCGAAACTTAAACAAATTTCATCGGCTTTGAATAAAGATTTTCAAGGTGCCTATGTAGGCGTATTTGGGAATACGGATTCTACCGGCACGGCATCCCACAACAAGCAGCTGGGCATGGAACGTGCTACTGCCGTGAAGGACTGGTTGGTTAGTCAAGGTGGAATTGACCAAAGCAAAGTAAGCGTACATTCACGTGGAGAAAATGCTCCTGTTGCTGACAATGCAAGCGCAAGCGGAAAAAATCAAAACCGAAATGTAGAGATCGTGGTTTTTCGCAATAAATAGAAACCTAAAGTTTTGAACTCAAAAATTTAAAGACATGGCATTAGAAGAAAAAAAATACAACCATTTAATCGAATTAGGAGGAAGCGATTATGAAATCGTTGATGGTGAACCAGATATTAGAGGCTGGAAAGTAAAAAATCAAGCCGGACAATCGCTAGGTGAGGTAGATGACCTCCTCTTTGACCCTCAAAGCCAACAAGTACGCTATATTATTGTTGACCTGAAAGATGCAGATTTGCCTATTGAAGACGACAAAAAGATATTGGTGCCCATTGGCGTAGCTGCACTTTATGACGGGAAGCGTATACAGGCGAGTAATGATGAAACGGGTACCGTGGAGCCCATCGACCGCAGCGGCGTACTACCGGTAGATGAAATCGATCCCGTGGAACCTGCTACAGACTATCGCTATAATCCGGTCGATGATGGTGAAGTCGTGGTAGTACCGGTTACTGCCGACCGTCTGACCAGACTACCGGCATACCGTGAAAATTACCTGGATCCGGATACTGAATTATCCATTCGCCATATTTATGAGGGAACAGGTGATGTCGGATTTACGGTAGGATCTGGTGTATATGACCAGGATTTTTATCAACATCCACATTTTAATGAAGATACATTTTATAGCCCGGGATCAAAGGCAGATGAATTTGCTGCGGAGCGCGAGCGTGCCCGACGTATACGTGCGAGATACGATAGAAATTTAGATGGTGATCCCAATGATTTAATCTAAAGAATTTATCAGGTTAAGATCTTACCATTCCAAAGGTTTTCATTCTTTACAGTTTGAAAACCTTTTTTTTTCCGATAGATATCGGTGTTTAATTACGTTGGCAATTGGCAGTCCATCCTTTGCCATCCTTCGTATACGCAATGGTTAATTTGCCGGCGTCGATACGAATATAAATTCCTACAGAAAGTACCGGGACTGAGTGTCATATCCACCAATGGAACCGACCCTAATGCGGGTATCTCCCTGCAATTACGCGGCGTCAATTCAGTAAACGCATCACAGGGTCCCCTCGTGGTTATTGACGGCGTTCCCGGTGGCGACATCAACTCCGTAGCGAAAGAAGTTTATGCTGCTCCCCTAAAACTAGACATAAATTTAAGGTATGAAATAAATAGATTAAATTAGCAATATTATGTCACGTACACGGAGAACATTTAGTAAAGATTTTAAGAGCAGAGTTGTATTGGAGTCACTCAGAGAGAAGGATACGATAGAGGTTTTAGCGAAGAAATATGAGTTGTTGCCGACTCAGATTTCGGCATGGAAAGCAGAAGCCATCCGGAATATGAGCAAAGTTTTTTCAAAGGATACAGGAGATTCCAAAGATAGCAATATACCGACGGAAAAGCTCTTTGCTCGTATTGGAGAATTAAGCCTAGAAAACGAATTTCTAAAAAAAAAGCTTTACTAATTCCTTTATCGGAGCGTTTGACTATGGTCAGCAAAAAAGATGTATTAAGCTTTAGCAAGCAGTGCAATGCGCTTGGATTGAACCGTAGCACGCTTTATTATAGGAAAAAAGACAAATCAGAGCAGGATAAGGCTATAGAGTTGTTCATGCAGGAGCAATATGTCAGGACGCCATTTTATGGTTACCGAAAGCTTACGGTACTTTTACGGGAGGCGGGTTTTCAGATCAATTCAAAACGTGTTAGGAGACTGATGAAAGTAATCAACTGGCGTACGATTTACCGCGAACCAAGCACCACCGTTGTAAACAAGGCGCATAAAAAATATCCTTATTTATTGAAGGGGCTGGAAATCGATAGAAAAAATCAAGTCTGGGCAACCGATATTACGTATATACCTATGAAAAAGGGGTTTATGTATCTATCGGCGATCATTGACCTGAAGACGAGATATGTCTTAAATTGGGATATCAGCAATACAATGAGTGCGGAATGGTGTACAGATCTATTGAAAGACACCTTGCATATGCATGGTAAACCGGAGATATTCAATACCGATCAAGGTAGTCAATACACGAGTGACCTGCACACCAAAGAACTGTTAGATAACGATATATCTATCAGTATGGATGGAAAAGGCAGGGCCTTGGATAATATTTTTGTTGAAAGATTATGGCGGTCTGTAAAATATGAAAACGTATATTTACAGGCCTACGATAGTCCAAGGTCTCTCCGTGCTGGGTTACGGTCTTACTTTGAATTCTACAATCAGGAACGCTTCCATCAGGGAATAAACTATAATACTCCGCAAAGCATGTATTTGCAAGCGGATGCGGCATAAAAATAGAATAACTTTTTTAGGCTTTCAAGAGCCAAAAAGTTATTTCCATTTTCAGCCCTAAAACAGAAAATACTATATAAAAATTAGAAATTTCTGTCTAAACAAACGGGCGCAGCTTAGATATCGAATCCATTAACGTACTACGGGACGCCTCTGCTGCTGCGATTTACGGAACACGGGCCTCCGGCGGTGTGATCCTGATCACGACAAAACGACCACAGGTCGGAAAAGCACAGGTAAATTTTACCTCCGAATACTTTGTCGAATCGATCCGAAAACGGCCCAAGGTCCTATCGGCAGAGAAATTTGTGGAATATGGCCTCGGTGAAGACCTTGGACATCGCACCGATTGGTATGATGAGGTTACCAACAATAATCCATTCAGCCATCGACAGGTCGCAAACATCAGCGGCGGTTCAGAAAATGCCAATGTCTATACCACCTTTACCAAACGCGACGCCAAAGGAATGGCGATCACCTCCAAGCGGGATGAAATCGGCGGACGGATCAACAGTGCCTTCAAATTTTTCGACGGCTTTGCGGAGTTGAATACCAATGTAAGCTACAACCAAGTGAAAGCGTATGGCTCCAATGGCGACATCTTCAACAACAATGATATTTTTAATATGGCCCTGGTGATGAATCCTACGGAAACGCCTTACGATGCCAATGATGTCAGCGGATATAATGTACTGGAAGGTGGTTATGATACCTGGAATCCTGTGGCTGAAGCCCGCCTGCGCAGCGATGAAAAGCAATTCAAATACTTGTTGGCCAATGCAACCTTAAAGTTAAACCTTACGGAACATCTGACCACAAGCGCAACCATCGGGATAAAGAACAACAGCGAACATGGAAACTATTACCGATCGGCACAGCATCGCATTTCGCGGGAGAATAATGTGCATGGATTTGCCAAGCAATATTATAGCCGGTTCAATGACCGCGTCTTTGAATGGACCACCAACTATACAAACCGTTGGGACTCTCATTCCCTGAATGCTGTGGCAGGTTATAGTTACCAGGATTTTAATGGACAAGGATTTTCGGCCGAAAACTCTAATTTCCCTGTTGATGGTATTGGCGAAAACGATATGGGTACAGGAACTTATTTACCTGACGGACGTGCAGGCATTGGCTCCTGGAAAAACCCCTGGGTCAAGCTTGCTGCTTTTTTCGGACGTGTCAACTACTCGTATCTGGACCGCTATATCCTGACCGCAACGGCACGTTATGAAGGCTCCAGCAAATTTGCGCCTAAAAACAGATGGGGATTCTTTCCGGGACTGTCCGCAGGCTGGCGTGTTTCCCAGGAACCCTTCCTACGGGATGTCAAATTTATCAATGACTTAAAATTACGCGCAGGCTATGGAGAAACCGGCAATGAAGGCTTTGATGCAAAAGTTGCCACGCGGATGTACAGTGCCGACACCTGGTTTTTGCAAGATGGGAAATGGTTTAGGACTTATGGCGTTATGCACAACCAAAATCCAAATATCAAATGGGAGGTCAAAAAAGAATACAACCTTGGTTTAGATTTCACCGTACTGAACAACCGTTTAAACGGTCGCTTTGATATTTACAAACGCAAGATCGACGATCTGATTTACGACATCAGCGTTTCCCAACCACCGGCGATCCACGATAAAACCACCATGAATGTGGGTAGCATGCAAAATACGGGATATGAATTTGAACTGAACTTTAAAGCCGTAGACAATGATCATTTCAGCTATACCACCAGCATTGTCGCCTCGCATAACAAAAGTAGGCTCAATACCTTATGGGGCAGTCAGACCTTTACCGACCGGAAAGACTTCCCGGCACCAGGTTCGCCGGGTTCGGCGGTCAGGTTGTACCCAGGGCAGGATATTGGCCAGTTTTTCCTCTGGAAATTTGCCGGATTTACAGATGACGGCTATTGGAAGCTTTATGACAAGGATGGAAATGCCTTTGATGTGCGCGACCGCAACAAGACCGTGGGCGACAAGTCTTTTGTCGGCAATGCGATCCCGACCTTACAACTCTCCTGGAACAACCAATTTACCTATAAAAACTGGGATGCAAGTATCTATATGCGTAGCTGGATCGGACACGATGTATTCAATATGATCAATATGTACTACAGCCTACCCAATGTGAAAGGACAGAATGTATTGGAAGAAGCTTATGACAAGCACAAAAATATCAAGGGAGAAAAAGAGCTGAGTGATTACTGGTTGGAAAAAGGCACTTTTCTGAAGGTTGACGCGCTGAACATCGGTTATCGTTTTAACCAGAATTGGATCAAACCACTAAAATCAATGCGTATCTATGCCACTGCACGCGACCTTTTTGTGTTTACAAACTACAGTGGCCTGGATCCCGAAGTCAATATCAATGGCCTCGAACCGGGATTTGAGGAGCGCAATGTCTATCCAAAGACCAGGACTTTTATGATGGGGTTACAAGTAAACTTTTAAAGCGATTAAACATGAAGAAATACATTTCCATAGCAACATTATCCGTAGCATTATTGCTATCAGGATGTACCAAATTGGATCAGGAATTTTATAGTTCGGTCACACCGGACACCTTTTTCAAAAGCGAGAAAGACATCAAGGCGGCCTTGTTTAGACCATTTACCCATGCCAAATGGTATATGGGCGAAGACCGCTGGCGCCTACAGGAATATACGGCAGACAACTTTGCCATTACCACCAAGGGACGCCACTGGTATAATGGTGGCGAGAATGAGCGCTATCATTATCACCGTTGGACGGCGGATGACAATTGGATTTGGGGAAGCTGGCGCGGAACGCTGATGGGGGTTGCCCTCGCACTGGATACAAAAAGTGACCTCAGCAAATTGGACTACGGCAAATTTGCCCTGAGCGACGAGCGGAAAGCAGCAGATCTCGCACAATTAGATGCCTTGATCGCCTACTTTTATCTACGTGGATTAGATTATTTTGGCGGTATGCCTATTTTCGAATCCTTAGATCAAGAGTCTCTACCACGCAATAGCGATCAGGAACTTTTTGCCCATATCGAAAAGCTACTTAAAGCTGCTATTGAAAATCTTCCGGCAAAGAAGGCCGGGGACAAGGAAGAAGGCGCGATCCGAAAAGCTGCAGCAGCAGCCATGCTAGCACAGCTCTACTTCAATGCAGAGGCCTATATCGGTAAAGCGATGTATGCTGAAAGCCAAAAATTGGCACAGGACATTGTCAATAAGGTTTATGGTGATTATGCCCTAGACACAAAATGGAACGGAGTACATGGGTTTAAAAACAATGAATCGCCCGAGATTATTTGGTCTATGCCATCAGAATTCAAGATGCTGGAGTACAACTGGTTTTATGCCGACTTCTATCATTACAACACGAAACAGTTCTTTGCACAGGACATGGGCGGCAACAATGGAGCCCACCTGACGCCGTCGAAGAAACCCAACGGCTCACTTTATACCGCTGACTTCAAATTAGGTTCACCCTTTGAAACCTTCGACCAAGGCGATTTGCGCAAAGCACCCTACGTTTACCGTGGCTCGGACCAATATGAGGGCATGTTTATTGTTGGTCCCCATAAAACACCGAGCGACGAAGCTATTCTTGGCGGTGAGGAATATAAGGACAAGCCCCTGAACTTTGTCGACCAGGTCGGTCGCTTTTCAGAAGTTGGGCCAGGAAAAAAATACAGTTCCATCGACCAGCTGCCCTCCAAAATGTCCGAAGGCGAGGAAAACACAAGTGTACGTCTTGTGAAGGTTCCGATCCCAAATCCCGCCAACAATACGTTACGCTGGGGAGCCGATATGCCGATTATCCGGTTGGCAGAGGTTTACTATATGCTTGCCGAATGTGATTACAGATTAGGAAATAAGGAAAAGGCGGCAGAACTATTCAATACCGTCCGAAAGCGAAACTTTACCAATGCTGCCGATCCTAATCCCGTGACTAGCGCCAATATGGACAAGTACCGTATTTTGGATGAATGGAGTATTGAGTTTTTAGGGGAAGGTCGACGACGTACGGATCTGATCCGGTGGAAAGCTTTCACGACAGAAAAGTGGTGGGATCATAATCCAAGTACTTCCACGCATTTGAATCGTTTTCCAGTACCTAATCAGGCCATTGCTGGTAACAGCAGCCTGGCACAGAATCCAGGTTACTAAGGTTATCTTTGTAGGCAGAGAGCTTGTTAACAGTCAACTATTGAGATACAACAGAAGCCAACCTGTTTTAGTAACAGGCTGGCTTTTATTTGCGATCTTTACCTGTTTTTATATTAGTATATCTTAGCAAATGAAACTGCCCTCCGAAGCTATTCTTCAACATGCGTTCTTGGTCCAGCTCCATGAAAATCACACGATACGACTGTTTTTTTAGTTCAGGTCCATCTAATATAAATAGATAGAACTGTAAAACAAGAACAATTTTTTAGGCATAAGGCTCGTGCATAATGATATCAGTTGATTTTCCATATGTACTAGTCGCAAATGTCCAGTAGCTGTACTAGTGTTCGTGAATTTCAGAACAAGATCATTATAAAAAGTCTCGGATCAATCTCATCGGACAAAGTTTTATTTTCTTACGTGAATACAAAAATAGAACTACTGCCAATATTAAAAATGCGATAAGATCTAAAGACAAGTTTCCTATTTTCATATCACAAATCATCAGGTCAAATATAGAAAGTGTCAGCCATAGGGGTAAGACTGATCAGAACAGTTCTCTAACTCGTAAAAAACAGTTAAATTTTATTTGAACAACTTATTAAATATCTATTTGCTATTTTAACACATTTTGTTTCAAAAAACCGATAACTCAAATAGCTAATCACAATGGATAATATTGCCGAAAGTGATATAAAGGAATACAGAGGCAATGAGATATGAAAGATATCTAATGATTTTTTGAAAAGCGAGTATATTATAGGATGAAATAAGTATATTCCATAGCTTATCTCTCCTAAAAAAAGGAGTGGCCTATGGAAAAATAGATTTGTATTCGCTTTTATCAGATATATACTTGCGACAATAAGCCAACACGCTATAAAAAACACATATCTATTTCCTTTTATTACGAGAAGAGCATCATTTGCCCCTGTAGGATAACAGATGAAAACAAGCATTGAAACGATTAACACCGTCCATAAACTGGCTTTAGAAATACTTTTATTCATTGAAAACAACCTACCTATTGCGATACCAGAATAAAAGTAGATTAATTGATTCAGTGGATTAACATAATTGCGCCAAAATATGGTGTCTTGCTTCATCGAATCTGGCAAAACATAAAAAGAAAAGTATAGGCTTATGAATAAAATAACGGCGCCGATATACCAGAATAACATATTTTTCTTCCTAGCCGCAATTAACAGAAAAGGAAAAAAAGCGTAAAAAACCAACTCGTTGCCGATTGACCATGCACCAGTAGCAAAATAGGTATCCCATTTAAAAAAACCAAACAAGCCTGACAAATTCAAAAAGATATCAAAATAATTTGGCGTATTACTGCTGAATATGATTGATTTCAAAGAAACCAACCAGAGTAAAGGTAATATTCGAGCAGCGCGCTTAATAAAGAATGCTTTAAGCCCATTTTTTTCGAGTGTCAATGTTTCCTTATATACATAAAATAACGTTAATCCACTTAATATATAAAGATTGTCACCCCGTAATAGCCCATTCTTCTAATAAACGATTCACCATCGAATTCGAGACCTTCAAAAATAAGATAGTGATAAATTAGAATAAGCATTGCTGCTCCCCCTCTCAGATAGTCTAACGTATAAACTCGTTGTTTCATAAAATAGTTAATTCATGGCAAATGTAATAATATTCTTAGAAAAGAATAATAGAGACGGCTAAAACATTTCACCATTCGATTAAGGAAATTTGGAAAATCTCTACTTATTAACCCGTGACAACAGTAACAAATAGAAATATTAAATTCTAACACGGTAAATCCAGGCAGCTTAACTCCGTCGTGCTGACCAAATAGTAAATTTTTCACTGCTTTTTCAAGCTCAAACTATAAAATTATATACTTATATTTGAGTTCAATTTAAGTATATTTTGAACATGCAGAAGGTTGGGAGATTCGTTTTCTGACCTTTTTTTATTCTCAAACTTGTGAAAATAGATCGGGGCTAAAATCATTAATTAGTATATTTAAAGACTATATTAAAACATATACAAATGAACCATCAACTTCGAAATATTTTTTTTCAATTGTTACGTATAGGTCTTTGGGGAAGAGGTCAGCTTTCGGAAGAGCCTATAACAGCAGAAGATTGGAATATAATCCGAAAGTATGCGATTAACAATACTGTTGAAGGAATTATTTATGATAGTTTTCCTTTTTTGGAAGAGGACCAACTACCACCGCAAGCAGTGCGATTGAAGTGGGCTGTACGGATGGATCAAATCGAGCGACATAACGAAAAGATGAATCAGGTGATTGCAGAACAATTTGTTCTTTTCAGCGATAACGGCATTCAACCTATATTACAAAAGGGACAAGGAGTAGCTTCTTATTATAGGATTCCAAATCATCGTATAAGCGGTGATATAGATTGGTGCTTCGAAGGCGATGGTTGTAAAAAAGCACGCAATTTTTCAAAGAATAACTATATCTTGTTAGCACTTCATGCATATCTAAAATCATTAGCTATGAAAAGCCTTTTTATGGCTATTCTCCTATTCTAGTGTTTTCAATTTCCATTACTATTTTACTGCGTCCTTTGAAATCGAACTTTCCCTGCTGTGGTAAAAGATAGAGTTTTGTAATTTTAGATACTTTAATATTATTCAAAACACGTGTAGAGTTTTGAGATATATCAATATTATCCAAGAGAACATTTACTCCAGAAATATCAGTACAAATCTTCATATTTGAAAGTCCTCTACTTCTTCCATACGGCGCTACATTAATAACGGAAATTTTCCTAATCGAAGAACCTGTGGGCAAAGAAAGTGGAATTGGTAATGACAATGAACCATCTGTAGAATTTATAATATTAGTAATAGTAAAAGTTGAATTAATATTACTTCCTCGTTGCTTGTAAGTAATGTTATTACTTACATCAATTAAGTCAACCTCGTTTGTATTGTTAATGTTCTTATTTGAATTAACTAAAATTCGCATTTGATTACCTATAAAATCATCAGACAACTTCCTCCATCCCTTAACACTCACATCATATCTGTTATTAAACGATGTTTCTCTAGTATTGTTATCAGTGGCCACTATGCCTATATATTTTTTCTTAGATGAAAAAGCAGCTATATTTACGTTGGCTTGATAATAGTTATTACTGCCTCTAAGACCTATAAATCCCTGTTGGTCGCCCGAGTAGTCATTTACATAAACGTTTATATTCTTTAAAACATTTTTGTCTGCTTTTCCTATGATTGAAATTGGCCATACATATGAAATGGGTGAGACATCTTTTACAGTGACATTTTCTATTAAATTATTTTTAAAAGAGGAGGTGACAATATCCCTTATTGCAACAAAACCAAAAGATGGATCGAAAATACTTGAATTATATTCCGCATATATATTCCTATAAATACTGTTTGTACTATTACCAACATCAAAAACCCCATCTCTACGAAATGATTTGTAGTTATCAATTAATCCATTGTTAACTCCAGCCAACTTCAGAGAATTACAATGCCCCCCCGCATAAGCTTTTACATCTTTATTACCAACATACACACCTGCATCATGAACATTTGTTATTTTTAAGCTATCTTGCGAAAAAACACCAATTTCGTTCAAATAAAATAAATGCGGTGGCGGCATCCACCTATCACCTTTACCGTTCACAATAGAACCACCATAATTATCGCCATTAGCCCCTTGAACATTAGAATATCTAACAGATTTGACATTGTTAGCTCGAAAATTAGCACATTGGCCTTGAACCCCCATTATCGTACCATCCAATTTCACATTCTCCAAAGTTACATTAGAGGATTCTTGAAGATAGTTCTTTATCATTTTATTATTCACGTCTTCAAAGCCATCCTTAGTAAATTCCGGTTGAAGCTTCATTACCCATACAATAAAACGATCTGCCGATACACCAGAGGAATATATATTAACATTTTCAAATTTTATATTCTTACTTCCCCTTATATTAAACATCGCCATATACGCTACTGGTCCTTGCCAATAAGGATCTATATTAATCTTAGCCCATTGATTACGGTTCTTTTTAAGCCATGTTTTTACTTGTCGTTGATTTATACCATTAAACAAAGTGCCACTTTCTGCAGCATCATATTTCCCGTCATATCTAAAATCAATATTTTTGAAAACAATATTCTTTGAAAGAGCAATTACAAAGGCCGGTGATATGGTATGATTTAATATGATGCAACTCCCATTTTCACTTTTAAGAAATGTATTGCTATCAATAAAAATCATCCCGCTTCCATCCTTTTTGTTAACATCTAAAAAGCAATCTTTACTAATGTTAACAAAAATTTTATGTTCTGAAGCATATTTAATAGCTTTTCTGAAAATTTCTATATTATCTCCTTTTCTTTCGCCAAAGTAAGAGAGATCAACCTCATTTATAAAATTATGTTCCAATTTAATCTGTCCTACGCTAAAAATACTACCGCCATCGTCAAGATTGGTAGTGCTTGACAAATGATACTCTATTGGCTTTGGTGTATCTCCCTGAATATAATATCCTAAAAGTCGTATACCTTTAAATATACCTTCCCGAATAAGCGACTGATTCTTAGGGCTCATATTTCGTAATTCCTTAACTGTCCTTACTTCCAGATAAGAACCCATGACTTGGGACTCGTCAAGAACGAGTCTATCTGATGTCACATAACTCGAAAAATGGTTAGACTCTTCTGTCTTCAGATAATTCCAACTAGATAAAAAAGAAAAGTTCTCCTCTGGATTAGAAGTTACACTATTTTTCAATTTATAAGAGGAATGAAAAGTATCGTTCCGTAAAAAAAAAATAGATTGTTTACTTGTAATACCAAGCATTAAAACTGAAAGAATTTTTGAAATTAGATTCATTTTCAATACAAAAATTGATAATATTTAGTAAACATTATATTAAAAAAATTTAATGAGTATCAGCTAAATTACGAAATCCTCGAAATCCTCGAAATTGCCACCTACTTTAATCAATAAACAGCTTCGAGTAAAAGAAATACATGTCCAAACAAGCAGGGCATCATTTAAGATTCGATATATTACCGTCTAGTTCTTCAGCCTTTACCCCTTTTGGATTACTCCAAAGTTTCTTCTTATATGCATCCAATTTCTCTTCCACTTTATTTCCGTCTAACTGTTGCCCTCCGTTCTCAGTTTCTTTGAGATTCTGCAACATACCTGGAGAAGATTCTCGCACGATGGTACTTGCAAATTTATTCTGTACAAAGAAATCATCCATTGTCATATCATAAAGCCCCTTATCCGGGTCAGAAATATCAACCTGAATTAAGCTATAACGCAATTGAGGGAAATATAGCCAAAATGCCGGCGTAGCGCCAACAGATTCTGCCAATTCAGCAGATGTAGTAATGTTCATTAAGGGCGCTACTCCAATTATGCGTGTTTCCAGTCGGCTTCGTTGTTTATCAAAAAAGATATCCTCTTTAATTCTAAACTTAGTCACACGCGCAGGATCAAATTCATTAAGTGCCATTTTCGAGTCAATCTGATTTCCTTCGCCATCAAAAATTGGCACTAATACGCTATCGGCAAATCGAGCCATACCCTCCTGAGCACTCAGCCTTCCCTTGAATGAATCATCATCAGGACTATACAATGACAATTTTCCTTTTTCGATTGCCTTCATCACCACCTCAATCAGCGAATTACCCGGGATAGCAAGAATGTTATTCTTCTCATCTTTTAAATCAATATCCCTCCATACTCTTTTATAAAACCGAATATTCTTTTTATTTACCTCAGGGTAGGCAAAGGGAACTGCATCCTCCATATTGTTTGCCTGATAGAATCCGTCAGTTAGCGGAATTGTATCCTGAATCACTTCTCCTGATGTAATAGAAGAAGCCGAATTGGTATTATTTAGAATATGCTGATTCTTAGGTACTGTATCTATTCTTGTCTCTTTCTGCGCAAACAATGACCCAACTCCAAAAGTCATTGCCACTATCAATACTATTTTTATTTTCATCGTTATCGATTTTTGGGTTATACAACAGCGAATTAATATTTACGTGTTTTACTTTGTACCGTCGGCATCTCAAATGCCGACATGACGCAGCGGAAGCCAATATAGGAATGTGGTTCGTAGTCAACCGAATAATTTCTTGTTTCACTATTCAGCTGTTCACCATTATCCTTCCATGAACCTCCGCGCACAACCTTACGCTTCAAGGCATCACCATCCCTCGCGTCTGCATCATAAAGCAAAGCCGGATTTAAGTCATTGACAAAAACGACTGCTGAGGGACTATAGGCATCTAGTGTCCACTCAGACACATTCCCCGCCATATTATAAACCCCAAAAGCATTTGGCATATACGATTTTACGGGTAGGGTAAAAGTAGCTCCATCGCGGGAATAGGTTCCTTCTCCTTGTTTAAAGTTAACCGCCAATTTCTTTTTACCTTCTGTACCATCAATAGTCATTCTCATTCCAGCAATCGTATCCTGGGGATCTACTTTTCCTGATGCAGCATATTGCCACTGTGCCTCTGTTGGAAGGCTTAAGCTCAATTGATATCCGTTTAAATAAGAGTTTTTCAATACTGTAGCAGCCATTTCGTTAGCTCTCCAATCTGTAAATGCCCGAGCTTGCCTCCAAGTTACCCCCACCACTGGATAATAATCAAATGAGGGATGGGTGAAATAATTTGCATCTAAAGAAGCCAATTGAGCATTGGGGAAGTCTTTAGTCCAAATATCTTCGACAGGCATTACAGAGACTGTGTCGGTTACATATTTCTTTTTAACATTGCCTTTAGACTGAAGATAGGAGAAACGATATTTGATCATTTCTGGATTGAGAGAACGTCTGTTCCCGTGCATTTCGAGCATAGGTGCTATACGTTCTTGAATAGCTGGATCGTTACTTTTCCATATGGGTGATATCTTTTTGACTTTTGCCCAATTAATTCGCTTTTGCCCAACCTGTTCACCAGCAATCTCCAAGAAGTATTGTCCATCATTTAAATAATCCGTTACGGCTACGGAATCTGCAACCCAATTGACAAATTCGCGATACTGCTTATTTGTTACTTCAGCCTCATCAATAAAAAATGCGCTGACGCTTACATTTTTACCAACATTTCCACTATCTAATGATCCTTTGAACAAAATGGTACCCGAAGGAATATAAACCATTCCTGGAGGAGCCGGTAGCTTCCCCCCTCTAAACGCATTTACATTTGGTGCTTTATACATAGCGGTATTAGATTTACACGCCGTAAATCCGATCAGGATAGCTAAAGAAAAAAGCCCCATAAGGCGACTTCTATTGTATATTTTAAATATATTCATCATTTTCCTTATTTAGATATTAAACTGGCCTATTTACGATTGAATAATGCATATTTCACTCCAACAGAAATAAGACCGTACTGGTCATTATTTTTATTAATGATTCCATCAAGATTGTCGTCAAAAGTTAATGTATGTTGATAGTTGACATTAATGGCCAATTGTGGCCCATACAAAGTCCGTCCGAACGGGATATCCACACCGACGTTAACCGGCAACACAAAATGTATTCCAAATCGGTCTTCAGCCAGCCCGCCATTATTTTTTTCTATATATTTAACGTAATCGGGAGATAACTGATTAACAATACGATTTTTCATTAATCCGGCCCCAGCTCCAACATAAATATTAGAAAGGATACGCGAGAGGGCATTTGCTTCTAGGGTGTAATAACTATAATTATCTACATGTCCCATAAATTGTCCCAAACGAAGTTTACCATTGATATTTGCGGCAAAATATCGATTTTTAAAATCGCTTTCATATCCATTTCCAGCCAAAGTACCTTTTTCACCATGTAATCCAACAGAAACGAAGGGGGTGATTAGATAATCCAATTCACCGTAAAAGGCAAACTTCGATTCGACGTTGCCCAAATCAGTGAAATTAATAGTTCCCCCCGCACCAGCTCCTACACTTATAGGTCTAGAAAATTGGGCTGATACAGAAGTTGCTATCAAACATAAAAGTCCAATAACACCAAAAAATAGAAGTTTTTTCATTTGGTTGAGTGTATTAAATTAATATTAGAACGGCAGATAACAAGTAAAAGTATAAAATAAACCCCAAGCCGATCCTTCGACTTGGGGTTCAACAACAATAAGGCCAAAATATGTTAAAAACCTCGCTTATTTAATATTTAAACGATCTTTTAAATTTTGCCAAATTTTTGACAAACCTGTTTTCTTATTTCCTTTATCACCGTAGCCATAACCATAGCCATAACCGTAACCATAACCTCGCGCAAAATCCACATCATTGATTACTGCCGCAAGATTTTTCAATTTACCTTCTACATACAATTCTCGTGGCACCTGCAATAAACGTTTGTCTAAATAATTTACGCGTGACACATAGAGTGTTAAGTCGGCATTATGTGCTATTAATAATGTATCGGTCACCAAACTAACTGGCGCTGTATCGACCAAGACGTAATCGTAATGTGCACGAGCATATTTAATTACATCGTCAAAATGACCGTTCATTAATAGTTCGGCGGGGTTTGGAGCGATATAACCAGAATATACCACATCGAAATCATAATTACCCGGTTTTTTAATAATGATATTATCAACATCCATATCCGGATTGATCAAAAACTGAGTAATACCTACATTTGTATGTTGAAGATGTGATAGTCCTAAATAATCCAAGACTTTTGGGCTACGAATATCAGCACCAATTAGCAATACTTTTTTTCCAGACATGGATAAAATCTGTGCCAGATTGGTCGTCACGAAGGATTTACCTTCCCCAGAGATTGTCGACGTCACAAATACCACCTTAGAAGCATCTTTATTTTCTGCACCAAACATAAAACTCATATTGGTACGAAGAATACGAAAAGCTTCTGCCAACGAGGAACGATCATTTAAATGTACAATCGTATCTTCTGCAGAAGGGATCTCCCCTAAAACTGGGATTTTAACAATGTTTTCGACATCCTTACGTGAATGAATTTTATTATCCAATAGAAACTTTAAATAAATGATTACTAGAGGGATTAAAAACCCTAAAATTAAAGCGGCTATTAAAACCATCGATTTTTTTGGAGAAACTGGAATTTTATTTCCATAAGCTACATCGATTACTTTTAAATTATCCGGTGTCGCGGCAGCTTTTACTTCGCTTTCTTCTCTCTTCTGCAAAAGCAAGAGGTATAGAGATTCAACAATTTGTTGCTGTCTGGAAATCTTTCGAAACCCTTGTTCTTGATTTGGAATAGAACTAATACGCCCCTTTATCTCATTAGATTTTCGTTCTATATTATTTAATGCTAATCGGGTTACCCGCTGATAATTTTGTAAAGATTGTCGAATATTATTACTACTTTCCGCAATATTCTCATTTAGAGCTATAACTGTAGGATTTTCGTTGGACGCTGATTTCAATAAATCATCCCGCTCTAATACCACTTTATTATACTCAGCTATAGATGCTGCTATTGATTCATCCTGAAGGCCAATATTTGATGGAATGAGCTTGCCCTTAGGTTGATTTTTTAGATAATCATTCATATGGTCTACCAATTGCAGCTGAGTGCGATATTCCAATACCTTTTTATCATTTTCGGAGGCTGTATTAAGAAAAACACCTGCTTCCGCAGTCATATCAACCATTGAATTGGAGGATTTAAATTCTGCTGCTTCCCTATCTGAACCTGAAAGATCTTTAGAAATTAATAGTAGGCGTTTGTTAATAAAATCCGAGGTCGCACGGGTAGTCCGCATCTTATCTTCTGTTAGATCAGCATTATAAACATCAATCAAACTATTTAATACTAATTCAGCTTTCCTACTTAATGTAGAAACCATCGAGAAATTTACAATATAAGATTGCAATTCCTTATTTGGTGTTATACTAATAGAATTAAGAGTGGACATTATTGCCCAATCTTTTGGAACTATATTAACTATAAACTCCCTCTCCGAATTAACTTTATATGTGCTATTGTGACGGAATATTATTTCACTCTTTCCGATTTTTAAAACTTTATCAAAATTGGTCTCAAATTTCTTTTTTGAAGCCAAATCTTCAATACCTAGTTTACCATTTCTAAGAATACTTACTTGCATATTAACCCAAGACGTATCTATATTATTTTTAGCCTCTATTGAAAAAGGTACATCATTAACAGCAATTTCAGCAGTTCGAATTTTACCCTTGGCTGAATAGTTTATATTTAGATTCAGTCGATCAACGACCTTACGCATTAACCTTCGGGAATAAAGTACTTCAATTTGGTCTGTAACAAAAGCAGATCTTGATCCACCAAAGCCCATACTACTACTTAATTCTGCGATACCTGCTAATTCACCAGCAGCGGCACTTCGCTCATCTTTAAGCAAGATCTTTGCATTCGTAACATAAGTTCTTTCTGCATAACGCAAATAAATAAAAGCTATACTTATGGAAATAATGACGCATAGAGCAAACCATTTCCAGTAATAAGCATATTGCTCAAAGAGCTGCCTTAGATTAACTTCCTCTTGATCTTGTTTAATATTCGTTGATTGTTGTTCCATGGATAAAATTAGCGAGTCAATACAGAAATAACAGTAATTAATAAACCTGCAATAGAAATAATCACATTTGTATTACTACCTAGTTTAGAGTTGTTGATTTGAGATTTATTTGGTTCGACATAGATCACGTCATTTTGAGCTAAATAATAATATGGTGAGTTTAAAGTATTTTGCTGAGTGAGATCCAAACGATGCACAGTCTTCTGTCCATTAATTTCTCGAATCACCATAACATTTTCGCGTACACCGCGAATTGTGAGATCACCAGCTAAACCTAATGCCTCTAAAACAGTAACACGTTCGGTAGGCATAATAAAGGAACCAGGTCGAGCGACCTCTCCCAATACGGAAACCCTAAAATTATTAAAATTAATATTAACCCCGGGATCCTTAATATACTGACTCAAGTCGGCCCGAATTTTTTCAATTGCTTCAATACGGGTTAACCCAGCAACCTTTACTCTACCCAACATAGGCAGCGCAATTTCACCATTATCGTCTACAGTATACGTAGGACGCAATGCTAAATCAGTAGCTTGTGTGACATTTCCTGCAGCCATTGAACTCATTGGATTAAATGGTGTAGTAACCCTTGGATCAGCCGCAGATACAACTACTGTTAAAATATCGTTAGGCTGGATTTTTGGCACATATTGTTCATATATAGCACTAATATGTGCTGAATCAGGTTGAAAGTATACCATATTCTTCCGCGAACCGCAGGAGCTAAACATCATTAGGACTATAGCAAATAATCCAAATAGTAATCCAAACTTTGAAAATAATCGCATGCGTTGTCTGATAATAAATTGATTTATGACAAAAATATATTTTTTTCTCTAAAACCCCCTTAAAAATAACATATTAATAGGGTCAATTCTTGAGCATCCTCAGCCGAACAATATTTGTGCCTAATTTCTTATTTTCGCTATAATATTCTAAATAAACATAATCTTACCGATTGATCTAATCATAAGAGCCAAGCAAATAAGTTAAAATTTTAAATCTAAATATAGTTGTTCTGCTGCAGCTCTAATACCTTTAATCTTTATATTTGAGTTAAATTTTGACTCCATTAATGAATAAACGACTTCAGAACATATTTTTCCAATTGCTACGCCTAGGCTTATGGGGCCAGGGCCGTCTAAATATTGATCATCATTTATCCGAAGAAGACTGGCAGCAGCTCTATACAGCCGCGGTTAAGCGTACTGTTGAAGGACTGATCTTTGACAGCTTTAATTTCTTACAAGAAGATCAACTTCCGCCGCCCCCGCTACGAATGAAGTGGGCTATACGGATAGACTAGATCGAAAGAATTAATATGAAAATGAACACAGTTATCGCGGCACAATATATTTTCTTTTCAGATATTGGCCTAAGCCCTATACTTCAGAAAGGCCAAGGTGTTGCGCAATGTTATAGAAGCCCTTTACATCGCTTTTCTGGCGACATCGATTGGTACTTTGCTCATGGCGAATACGCTAAGGCACGAAACTTACTGAAAAATGAGAATATATTCATTGAAGATACCAAGTATCAGAATATTGATGTTGAACATCATAAAAAACTGTTCGACATCCGCAATCCATTCAAAGCGGGCTACCTCAAAAAATTACAAATAAAGTTTGCAGAACAATATCAATATTTACAAATTGAAAATCAATCGGTGCGTCTTCTTTCTCCCGAATTACAGTTACTACAAGTCAATGTTCACATTCTAAAGCATCTTATTTCACTCGGAATCGGACTACGTCAGTTCTGTGACTCTGCGCGTCTCTACCATACACTCTCTTCGCAGATCGACCCTGATATCCTGAAAAAGATCTATCGGGATCTAGGGATTCTCCAATGGGCACACGCCCTGCATCGTATTTTGGTGGAGCTTATCGGCCTTCCAATAATAGATGTACCGTTTCCTTATCCTAAAAACATAGAAATCGATTGGATCGTTAACGAGATATGGTACGCGGGCAATTTAGGATATCATGATGAACGGTTTGAAGGAGGGAAAACATCCTCCATTTCCATGCATCCCGACGGCGCGAATCGGCTATGGACCAACTTTAAACGTTATTTTAAATATGCCCCTATGGAAGTGTTTTTCTATCCATTGGAACAGTTGTATTCTAAAGTGATCGGGATAGACCGTGATTAATAAAATAGTCTGCAGGCCATGTATAATCGTCAACTGTTGCATGCGCTAGGGGATAATCGGCATATACCAATAATTCGCTACCTTCTTCCAATGCACGAAAAGCCGTCCCATAACCTGCAGGAACATGTGTTATTCTCATGTCTGAAGCGTGTAGGATAAGATGTTCTATCGGCAAATCTTGCGCTGGATTTTCCCAAGTATCTATTTTGACTAGGCTCAACGAAAAAGTACCTGAAAGTACATAGAACCACCGTTGTTCAATCCGATGCGCACGCCAGCCACGAATTAATTCAATATCATTATTTTTAATAATATAGAAACGCTTAACTAGGGTCATATCGAACTCATTAACAAAGCGAATCTGTCCCCTATAGTCCTGCGCAACTCCTCCCTGAATAGTTTTCACTTCAGCCATTTTTCTATCTTTTAACAAATTTGTTGATAATATAACGCCTTAATCCCAAATAGCACGTACTCAAAAAAACCAACAGCCCAATAGCGAAAAAGATCTGCTTATTGACACTCTCCGATGCTACCCTTATCACCATCAAGCCAACAACAATCTGAAGCAATCCATACGAAAAAGATATCCAGAGTTTATTTACACCAGCTTCATTTCCTAGGTATTGATACAAATGTGAACGATGGGCTTCAAAGATATTTTCACGGAGATACACGCGACGAATTATAGTCCAAACAGCATCTATTCCATATACGACCAAAAATAATATATAGATCAGGTTACCGGAATGAATAATAAGTGCTCCTAACGCGAAAAGCAGAATGAATGCAATACTTACAGAACCGACATCCCCGGCAAAACATTTTGCCTTTTGTCGGAAATTGAAAAAAGCAAATACCAATACCCCCAAAAGGATATATATCAACAAATCTTGCGCTATAAAATTCAATTTAAAATTGACCAAAAGTAATAAGATTCCAACAGCCAGGCTATAAGATGCAGTAATACCGTTAATGCCATCCATAAAATTGTATGCATTGATTACACCAACTACAACAACAAATGTAATCAGTAAATAATACCACGGCATACTGAACAGTTGCAACTGATATGTCATTAATAACACCGAAGAGAAATGAATTAACAAGCGAATCTTGTTTGAAAGCGTATAAATATCATCCAAAAAAGAGACTACGGTCATTAGCGTAAGACCCAGAAAAAAATAGGGATATTGAAAATCAGATAAGAAGAAGTAAATAAGTGCCGCAAAATAAAATATTACACCGCCACCACGCAGTGTGATTGCTGTATGGGAGGAGCGCTCATTTGGTTTGTCAATGATATTAAAATGATTAGCAACTTTAAAATAAAGAAGCTCCAGAGCAAACAGGGCAATTAATATAAAAATATAGCTCATTGTGATATATTTCTTTGATTTAGTATTAAGGTTAATTATCTAATGTTTCAAAGATTGAGTTCTGCGATTTAAACTCCGGTACAATCGCTTTCATCAAACTTACCATCTTCATTTTATCCCCATGAGGATGGCCATTTTGTACCAGCTGACAAAGCTCTTCAATTAATACGCGTTTTTTCCCAACATCTTCGTTATTCACTTTCGCAATCATAATCTTGTCATGATGCGTCTTCTCTGTATTTTCGTCACTTGCCAAAAGCTCTTCATAAATCTTTTCACCTGGTCGCAATCCAACAATATTAATATCGATATCTTGTGGATAAGACAGTCCTTTCAATCGGATCATCTGTTTGGCAAGATCCATTATCTTGACAGATTCACCCATATCAAACACATATATTTCACCTCCATTTCCCATCACACCGGCCTCTTGTACCAATTGACATGCTTCGGGAATCGTCATAAAATAGCGTGTGATATCGGGATGGGTAATGGTGATCGGCCCCCCTTTATCAATCTGCTTCTCAAATAGTGGAATAACAGATCCGTTGGAACCGAGCACATTTCCAAAACGAGTTACAATAAAACTAGTTTTGGAAAATTGATTTACTGCTGTAACAGCTATTTCAGCCACACGCTTTGTTGCACCCATTACGTTGGTAGGATTGACCGCCTTATCCGTCGACACCATAACAAATTTTTCGACTTCATATTTATCGGCCAATAAAGCAAGATTATAAGACCCAAAGACATTAGTCCATATTGCTTCATAGGGATTTGCTTCCATCAAAGGCACATGCTTGTAAGCGGCCGCATGGAAAATACGCTGCGGCCTATAAGTCATAAAAACACTTTCCATAAAGGTTTTATCACGTACATCACCGACCATAAAAATAAAGGTGTCATAACGAGGGTTATCACGCAATTCCTGTTGAATATCATACAATGCGGATTCCGCCTGGTCGAGCACAATCAATTTGCAAGGTATATGTGCAATCTGTCTCACGAGCTCTGCTCCTATTGAGCCTGCTCCACCTGTAACCAATACAACCCTATCTGTTAAAGATTGCTTAATAATTGGATTGTCGAGCTCGATTGGTTTTCGTCCGAGCAAATCAGCTATTTTCAGCGTACGAATTTGCCGGGTAGCTACGTTACCTTCCAACAATGCTGCAGAGTTTGGAATAATCTTAATTTTAATGGGTAAAAGCTCTGCCTTAGAAGAGATGCTCTTTAAGCGCTCTGGCGAAGAATTGTCGATAGCAATCACAAGTTCCTGCGCCCCACCCACTTGTTTTAATAAATCCATATTAAGATTTTCAAGCGACTGAATCCGAATACCTTGGATATAACGGCCTATTCTCTTCGGATTATCGTCGATTATGGCCACAACTTTGTACCTATTTCGGGAACCTAATTGTAATAAGTTATAGGTATTGTGGCCCATATTTCCTGCGCCGAACAAAATAACTGGGATCGCATTCTGCCTATTATTCCAAAAAAAGCTATGATATGCTGTTTTATAAAGCAGACGTACAGATGCCATAGAAATACCCGTTAAAAGCGCATGAAAAAGTAATTGAGTCTGTGAAATATAGTAACGGCTTTCCATGGGATCCGAGACTAAAACTTCCCATAAATAGGACAACAAAATTCCGATAAAAAATGCGAAGGCAATACAATTCCCTATTAATTTTAAATCTCGCAATCCTGTACGCCTAACAATACTTTTATAAGGCTTAAATATCAAAAAGACAAGCACATAAATTGACGATATGACAACCGATTCCAACAACAAAACAAACCACGAAATTGAACCACGATGTTTCATTACCAATATATAGCTCAATACAAAGTTGAACCATACAATAAGGAGATCGATTAAAAACACAAACCAGCGGGGCCCATCTTTACGTAGAAAACCTTTTAGACCATCTGTATTATCACTTTCCATATAACTAATTTCAATTCTAATTTCGTATTAAACTGTTATACTCCACTTTGCGTGCCAATCGTTATTTCCGTTTAATTTGACTAGCCCCTCTTTTTCTGAAAACAGCAAATTATGGTTCTCATGATCGGGTAGCCCCTGCCAAGGTTCCAAACAAATAAAGGAGGCACCAGGCACCGACCATATTCCAAAATAAGATAAGCCTTCATATGCAAAGATCAGTTGTCTATTAATACATGCTAAAGTAACCTGATTAGAATTTAGATTCTTAAATATCCATGCATCTTCCTTAAAAGTATCCACATTAGGATATAATCGGTGGTTTTGCAATTCAATGCGATCATAGCTGGTCGACAGTAAATTATTATTCAGATAATAACGCTCTAAAATATCGTCTGAAGGAAACTCCAGGTATGCGGTGCTATTACCAAGTTGATTATAAGAGAAATTAAAAGCGGGATGAGCACCCAAAGAAAAATGGAGGATTTCTTGACCAAGATTACAAACACAATAGCTGACTTCCAACATATTTTCCTGCAACTCATAGGTCACTATTAAAGAAAAATGAAAGGGAAAGCAGTGTTGTGTATTATCATCAGCTTCAAGCGCAAAAACGACCCTTGTTGCTGTAGTTTCCACAATATCAAAGTCAATATCCCGAGCGAAGCCATGCCTAGGCAGATGGTAGGTTTGACCGGCATGAATAAACCGTCCTTCTTTCAATGCCCCTACGATAGGAAAAAGAATTGGGCTAGACTTAGCCCAAAATTGTTCATCAGCCTGCCACATCCATTCATAATTATTACGTTTGTCAACCACAGACCGCAATTCTGCTCCTTTCTGGAATAAACCAACGCTTAGAAATCCATTCTCAATAGTGTGCATCACGACTCTAATTGTTAGCCTACAATATCTTTCATCATACGGTCAACTTTCTCTTCCAAAACAGTTTGCACATCTACATAATCTGCCGTATCCGTTAAGTTTTCTTTTA
>NZ_DDKA01000012.1:0-39106 GCF_002339225.1 Sphingobacterium sp. UBA2610 | reverse complement strand
TTCTATAAAAATAGCGAAACATACGCTCGGCCAAATCTCCCCTGCCTTTATTGCTCTGAATCTCTACATGGCAGAGTACGAACTGTTCGCGGCCATCCTTTAAAAATACCTTCACAAGCTTGTCTACATAACGGACTCCCCTGCCGTTGTTACGGATTTAATCCAGACAACTTTGCCAGCGGCAAAGCACATGCCGTTCAGCTGGAAAAAGAAGTGCAGAACTTTCGGCTGAAAGGATTGCAGCTCGACGATATGATGCGTCTAAAGAAGGTAAGCCAAACCATGAAGGCCGATGCAGCCGGCCTGAAAGCCGCACAAGATCTAACGGCTATGAAAGCGTCGTTTTCTGCAGTCACACAATCCCTATTTACCATTATGGAGACGATGAAATGTACCGATGAGGCGATGTACCTGCAGTATTGCCCTATGGAAAAAGGCTATTGGCTAAGTTACGACAAGACGATAGAAAATCCGTATGCAGCGTCGATGCGCAAGTGTGGTGAGCTGGTCAAAGGAATGGCGAAAGCCGATTACCCAGAACCCGTAGCCTGCCATTAATTTCCGCACAAACGCGGTAATCTCATACAGATCAGGAGCTGTCCAAATAGATTGGGCAGCTCTTTACAATACAATTACCCAACAGAAATTCAGAAGCGGTTTTAACATTATCACTCCATGGTCGGAGCAGGTAGCGGTAGAAAAAAGATTACATGTCGTTAATTTCTATGCTTGATTATACCAATAAAAATAATGATGTCAGCCCGCGCGTTTTTACACTGGAAATCGCGTCAGAGCAACGAATCGCAGCAGCATCTCAGCCTCAGCCCGTTCAAAGTGTAGCACCACAGGAATCGTGGACTGTTGTCGAAGACGACAACCGAACCATAGATTGGTAATGTCGAAGATCAAATTCGATGCAGATATACGATTTTTTCACCGCGGTTGATATAATCTATCTATTTTTTTGCTATTTTTAGATACACAACTTTTTACTGTGTATAAGTATACCCATGAATCTATATGCTTAGTGTAACTACCGAAAGATCCGATTTTGACCGGGCCATATTCGACCTAGTCCCGCTACCCATGTGGATCTATGACCTACATACATTACGTTTTCTTGCTGTAAATAAAGAAGCCATCCATCACTACGGGTATAGCGAGGAAGAGTTTAAGCAAATGACAATCAGAGATATTCGCCCGCAAGAGGATATACCGAAATTGGAGGAAGCTGTAGAAAGAACCAAAAGCCGGCTAAAAAAATTTAAGAAAAGTATTTTTCGGCATCAGAAACGTGATGGCAGTATTATGTATGTACAGATTAAAGGCAACACCATCAATTTCAACGGCATTCAAGCCGAAATCGTTACCGCCACCGAACTGACCGAGCTCTATGAGAAAGAACGCAACTTAGACAAGGCCTACAAGGAGCTTTCATTCAGTGAGAAAAGGTTTCGATCATTAATCGAAAATGGTCGGGATCTTGTGGCCATTATCGACCTCGACGGCAAATACAAGTATGTAGCCCCTACATCCACTACCGTTCTGGGGATGGATCCTGAAGCCTTTGTGGGCAAAAATGCCTTTGAATTCATCTATGAAGATGATGCTCGCCAGGTCAAGGCGCAGCTCGACAAAATGAAGGTATCGAAGTCGGCTTCCATTGGCGCATATCGGTTTCCCGATGCAAACGGCGATCTGCGTTGGTTTAAAACCGAATTATCCAACCACCTAAACACGCCCCTTATTGAGGGCATCATTGCTAATACGCAGGAGGTCACCGCCGAAATCAAAGAGAAGATCGTCAACGATCTTTTTACCGAGCTGACCTTAACCTTTGCAAAGTCTATTTCCCTGATATCCTCACTAGATCAAGCCCTTCAACGATTGGTGTTGCTTCCCAAGATACGTGTCAGCGAGATCTGGTTGGTCGCTCCAGACCACAGCGAGTTACACCTTGTGTCAAAATCGTCGCAGCAAAGTAAGTTCGCGCTATTTCACCAACAGACGCAGGAATTGACTTCCTTTAAAGAAGAGGACGGGCTCGCAGGTAAAGTATGGAAAGAAAAAAAGGTGGTTATTTGGGACGATCTCGGCGCAAATAAAGATTTTCTACGCGCAGAAGCGGCCAGGGCGGTGGGTCTTTCCACGGGAATCGGACTACCGATTATGTATGGCGATGAATTTCTGGGCTGCATCGTATGTTTTTCGACGTCTGCGCCAGAGAATCTTGTCGAAAAGATAAATTTACTGACCAATGTCAGCGAAAAGCTTGGCCCACTCGTCAAACAAAAAGTGACAGAAGAAGAGTATCGTTCTATTTTCAATATTTCTTCAGATCCGCTGTGCATAATTGGTTTCGATGGTTATATCAAAAAATGCAATAAAGCTTTCAGCCAAGTGCTGGGTTATCCTACAACATATCTATATGCTACCCCCATGTTTGAACTCATCCATCCCGAAGATCGAGAGCGTTTAGAAGAACGGTTATCGTTATTGATGAGCGGCCATAACACCGAGCGTTTTTCGGGTCGGTTTTTAACATCCTCCGGTGATATGAAATGGTTGCAATGGTCGGCTACTGTAGCAGCAGAATCCAAAACGCTTGTTGCTGTCGGGAAGGATATCACCAAACAAAAGCTTGCCGAGCACGCGTTACAAACAGCTTATGAACAATTAAAGACAGCCCAAAAAATTGCTAAGCTCGGGTACTGGTTTAGAGCTATAGATTCGGATGTCACGGAATGGAGTGAGGAGATGTACAAAATTTATGAGTGTTCGCCTAGCACCTTTATCCCCAGCTTAGAAAATATCAAGCAGACTTTGCAGCCCAAAGACCAGCATATGCTCGAGGATGATCCTTTATTTCACGTAGAGCCTGGAATTATCAAAAGCTTTGAGCATGAAATCATCACCTTATCGGGAAAGTTGAAATGGGTGCATCAAGAAGTGCGATTAGTCACTGATGAAACGGGTAATACGATTAAAATTGAAGGCACAATACAAGATATTACAGCTTCCCATCAGGCTATGGATCAAATAAAGAAACAGAACGAAACCCTCCGTGAAATCGCCTGGCTGCAGTCTCACAGTATCCGCGCTCCACTAACACGGATCATGAGCCTAATTTACCTTTCAAAGGAATTAGATGGCGGCGGAAAATCTACTGCTGAAATTATGGATCTGATTATGGATTCCGCAAAAGAATTAGATGCGGTGATTGCGCAAATCACCGTTAAAACAAACCTTATTCATCATTAAAATGGAACAGATACTACTTATAGATGACGACGCTGTCATCAATTTTGTACATACTAAAATCATTGCTAGTGTCTATCCCGATGCGACTGTGGTCATTTTAGAAAATGGAAAGAAAGCGGTGGAATACATACAGCAAAATCAACAAAATTCCTATCTCGTCTTCTTGGATATCAATATGCCGATTATGGATGGCTGGCAATTTCTGGAAGCGATGCAAGATTTTCCCAATAAGGACAACTTGCGCATACATATGTTAACCTCTTCCGTAGATTTAAGAGACCAGAGTCGCGCAGCAGACAACAACATGGTGCTTTCTTATCTTTCAAAACCCTTAACAAGAGATGTTTTACGATCGATACCCGTTCAACAGTAGCTGGCATTAGGTAAGTAGTCCATCAACTATTACGCACTTAAGGCAATACCACCTTCATTGCCGGCAACAATAGTCTGACACAAAATCCAGGTTATTAAAGGGCGTAAAAAACCGATTTAAACGAATAGAGCCCAGTCTGATTTAGTAAACAGGCTGGGCTCTTCAATTTTACGCTAAACCCTTCGTTTTAAAAAAGCGTATTTTTGCGTTTTTATTCAACAATACATGTATTTTCACAAAAAAACCTCTAAAAAATTTTAAAAATTGCGCTTTTATGCTATATTTGATATAAAACATATACAAACCGATTTCTAACCGCTATAAATTTTTATGAAATAGCACAATATTTATGTTGCCCAAGCACCAGGTGTATTGGCAAAACCTAAGTTGAACGAAACTAATCAAACAACAATTTTATTATGAAAAGAAGTATGCTCATACTAGTGAGTTTACTGAGTACGTATGGTGTCGCCCTGGCCCAAAAAATCGTTACCGGTAAAGTCTCTACGACAGATGGATCGGCATTAGGCGGTGTAACAGTTCTCGAAAAAGGGAAAAACACCCAATCCATCACCAACAATAGTGGCATCTACAAGATCACGGTACAAGAAAACGCCACCTTAATTTTTAGACATGTCGGTTATAAACAGATCGAAAAAGCGCTTTCCGGCCAGCAGGTCCTCAACGTCAGCCTATCAGAAAACAGTTCCTCTTTGGACGAAGTCGTTGTCACCGCTTTCGGCATCAAGCGTGATCGTAAAACCCTGGGGTATTCGACCCCTATTGTCGCAGGGTCAGATGTATCCGAAACACAGCGTGAATCGTTTTTCCAGGGCCTCCAAGGTCGCGTACCGGGTCTTTCTATCAATAGTACAAGTGGTATGCCGGGTGCATCTGCACAGATCGTACTGCGTGGCTTTGCCTCTATCTCTGGAGACAATAATGCACTCATTGTAGTCGATGGCGTCCCCATCAACAATTCCACATTAAACGAAAATGATCTCGCCAGCAATGGTGCCAATAGGGATCTAGATTATTCTAATCGCGCCATGGATATTAATCCAGAGGACATCGAAACCTATACCATTCTGAAAGGACCCGAAGCTACAGCTCAGTTTGGGAGCCAAGGTGCCGGCGGCGCTATTTTGATCACCACAAAAAGAGGCAAGGCCGGTAAGTTTACAGTCAATTATTCCTTATCTGGACGCGTTGAAACGGTAAATAAATATCCCGAGCGACAATATGTGTATGCACAGGGTACCAATGGTACGTATTCTGGGACCTCTGTCTACGCTATGGGGCCAAAATATCCTGAAGGAGCTACCCTCTACAAAGACAATGTCAACAATTTTTTCCGCACCGGGTATAACCAAAAGCATAACCTCTCCTTTGAAGGTGGTTCTGAAAAAGTGACCTACCGCTGGTCCAACGAATACAGCGACAATACCGGTATTGTACCAAATACAAGCTATAAACGCTTCTCAACCCGTCTCAACGGAACAGCTAAGTTTAACGAAAAGCTTGAATTCAACACCTCTTTCAATTATATCAATACACAGAACGATAAAGCCCGAAAAGGAAATACAGGTTATTTGATTACACTAATGCGCTTCAACCCGCTGTATGATGTACGCGACTGGATTGACGAAAAAGGGAATCGTGTACTCCACAATTCAGATATTTACAACGAGCTCGACAATCCCTTTTGGGATGTATACCGCAATACCGCTAATGATGACGTAAACCGCATTCTGGCCACTTCCAATATGACGTATCGCGCAACAAATTGGCTAAGTCTAAACGGCATCATCGGCATCGACTTCGCCAACACACTGGGCCAAAGCGTTTACCATCCGCAATCCTACTCCGGATCTGGATCT
Source organism: Sphingobacterium sp. UBA2610 (assembly GCF_002339225.1). Lineage (NCBI taxonomy): Bacteria > Pseudomonadati > Bacteroidota > Sphingobacteriia > Sphingobacteriales > Sphingobacteriaceae > Sphingobacterium > Sphingobacterium sp. UBA2610. The sequence continues at coordinate 33,592 of NZ_DDKA01000012.1, read as the reverse complement.
TCGACCAATGTACGCAACGGATCCATGAATGTGTATCAAGTTAATGGCCGTGTGCTATCAGGATCATTCATGGCTACGGCAAATACAAAAATCGGCCGTGATATCAGCTTTCGGGCAAACTTGGGAACTGAATTTAAAGATTATAATACCCTCACCAACTCACAGTATGGCGAGGACTTTTACGATCCCAACTTTTACAGCATCAACAACACATTCCCGAGTACGCGCCTGGCAAGATCTGTTGCCAATAACTTTCGGACAGTTGGATTTTTGGCACAGGCTGGATTTGGATATCTTGACAACCTGCTGTATCTAAATTTAACCGGGCGACTGGATGCAGCCTCCCGAATGATGCCCAATAATCCGTATTTTGGCTATCCATCGGCTTCGTTGGCCTTCAATTTTTCAGACTTGTCTTTCTTCAAAAATAAAGTGCAATGGCTCAGCGACGGAAAATACCGCATCTCTGTGGGAACAACGGGAAAAGCGCCCTTTAAAAGCTATTACACTTTATCTAATCTCGAGCCCAAGCTATCCACAGGTGGTGGATTTGCCTATGGTGTGAATGGCGGAAATCCCGATCTGAAAGCCGAAAAAACCCGCGATTTTGAAACAGGACTCGAATTTGGCTTTTTTAAGCGCCGGCTTACATTTGATTTCAGCTATTTTAACCGTTTAAGCACCGGGCAGATCATTCTGCCACGACTGAGTTATGGCTCAGGCTTCATTTTACGGATGATGAACGGCGGTGAAGTCAAGACTTACGGTACCGAATTGCAAGTCAACGTCAACCCGATCAAAAAAACCGATTTCAGTTGGGACATGACCTTTAATTTTACCCAGTACAAAGGAAAAGTACTTTCATTAGCGGAAGAATTGCCCGAACTTTATGATTCTGACACCTGGGTACTGAGCGGCGTAAGGTCTTCGGTCATGCCGGGCTATAGTATCGGTACCTTAACTGGAACACAATTTAAGCGAAACGATCGCGGAGACATTTTGATAAACCCTCAAACCGGTCTACCCATCGCCGGCACCGACAAATATTATCCTATTGGAGATCGTATTCCTGACTTCACGCTGGGCATTGTCAATAAGTTCAACTACAAAGATTTTTACTTCACCTTCTTATGGGACCTCCGCAAAGGTGGCGATGTGCTCAATGGACTGGATTATAGGCTTTATACCTATGGGCAGTCTGTTAAGACGTTAAATCGGGAAAACCCTCGGGTGATTGAAGGGGTACTCGAGGACGGACTCGAAAATACAGCCAATCCAACAACGAACCGTATTGCGGTAACCCCTTATTCAGCTTCAACCTACTATATGACCAATATAGAACCGCAGATGTTTATCGAGAAAAACATCTATGCATTTAGGCTACGCGATGTTACGCTCCGCTATGCACTTCCCAAGCATCTCACAAAGCGTATTTCGCCACAAGCTGCATTAAGTGTATTTTTTACCGCTACCGATCTTTTTCTTTTTACGAATTATACAGGACTTGACCCGGAAAGCAATAGTAATACGGCCGGCCTTGGCGGCATCGGCGGATATGGTATAGATTACGGAAACATGGCTAAGCCAAGAGGCTTCAATTTTGGTCTTAACTTGAGATTTTAGGAGGAATATATCATGAAAACAAAACTTTATATACTCATCTTTTCAGTCCTTACCGGATTGAGCAGTTGTAAAAAATACCTGGACATCAATGAAAATCCGTCCAACCCGCAGCTAGTCAAAGCCGAATTGCTTCTAGCTCCGATTATCTATCAGATGGCCAATGGTTATGCCAATGACCAACGGCAGATGAACAAATTCAATCAAACCATCTTGGGCGCGAGCACAGACGAATCCTCCCGGATCTGGGAACGTCATGGTTTCCCGCAGCAAAGTGATGTTGGCGGTGTGATGTGGCGTATGGTCTATTTTGATCATGGACTCAACCTGCAGCTGATGATCAACGATGCAATAGTCAATCAAAAATATGAATACGCCGCGATCGGTTATGCCGTAAAGGCCTGGGGCTATCAGATGCTCACCGATTACCACGGCCCGATTATTCTCGATGAAGCCTTGCGTACACAGCAGTTATCTTTCAAATATAATGACCAGCCCGAAGTATATGCTAAAGTACGTGTATGGTGTGACTCGGCTTTATATTATCTGGATCAAAAAAGCCCTGTCGATTATAGTGCCAACCTGAATTCAAAAAAAGGCGATAATCTATTTCGGGGAAATATGGACCGCTGGCGAAAGTTTGTCTACGGCTTAAAAGCACTTCAGTACATTCACTTGGTGAATAAACCTGATTTTAAGGAAAAGTATGCCGACTCTATTGCCTATTTTGTGGACCGCTCTTTTGATTCACCGTCCGATGATGCAGGCGTTAAATTTGACGGCGACAAATCCGAAACAGCCAATGTGGTAAGCTCCAGATTTGGTCTTTACACCACATCTTATTATAACAGGGCAGGCAAGCCGATCGTACGCTACCTCACCGGAGGATTGCGCGGTGAACCTATTGAAAATCCAAAAATATCGACAGACCCTCGTCTATCGCGTATGTTGATGATCAATAATCCTGTTGACAGTATTTACGTCGGTGGTGAGCCAAATGTATCCAATACCACCGTTCCAAACATCCTTGGAGACGTCAGTAGCGGCGTGGGCAAATTTATCTTTAGGGACGCAGCTGATTTTCCGCTGATGACCTACGCGCAGCTGCAAATGGTCAAGGCCGAAGCACTATTTATCAAAGGCGATGCAGCAAAGGCCTATGAGGCCTATATCAAAGGTATCTATGCCCACATGAACTTCGTCAATAAGTACATCAATACCACCAACGAAAAATCCATTACTGCTGTTGAAATAGATAATTACATCAAAGGAGGAGAAATACCGCTATCTGCTGCTGATCTAACCCTAGCCGACATTATGGGACAAAAGTATATTGTCCAGTGGGGATGGGGCGGTTTAGAACAATGGTGTGATTTAAGGAAATATCATTATAGCACCGAAATATTTAAACAGTTTATTCCATTGGCCGGCAGCCAGCTGACTTACAATGATTATTGTTACCGCGTCCGGCCGCGTTATAATTCGGAGTACGTATGGAACGCTTCAGAGCTTGAACGATGGGGCGCCCTAGAGCCGGAGTATGTGATTAAGCCCACCTGGTTTGTCACTTCAACTTATTAACGGATTAAAGAAAAAATTATGAAGAATTTCAAAAAAATAGTATTTCTTGCTTTAGGTGCATTTGCCCTATATTCTTGCGAGAAGTCCATTCAAGACTTTGGAAAAGTAGAGTTTCTCGGCCCCGATGATGTCATCGTGAAGATCAACATGGCTTCGATCTATCCGGACGACCGCTATATGTATGTCAAATTTGATGGGCAGCGTGTCACCTCGCGCATCCGGGGACGTGAACCTTTTCCCGGTGGCGGTTACAATACACGCGGGGACTCCCGGCCTGATTTTTTAAAGTGGAAATCCGGGAACGTCAAGGTACAGGTTGCCCTACCCCATAAAACCGATGACGGGCGCGATTCTATTATTTTAGCGGAATCATCCGTCAGCCTGGCTGCTGGCAAGCGCTATACCATCCATATTACCGATACGGCGCAGCAGACAAAAATGGTCTTGAATGAAGAGGATCTTTCCCGGCCAGACAGTACGCAAGCAAGATATCGCTTTACCAATCTGATGCCCAATGTTCCATCGATCGACCTTTACTATGGCGCCGCGGCCACTGGAAGCGCAACTGCTATTGCGATTCAAGATTCGCTTGTCGCAAAAGATGTAAAATACCTAGAGACCAGCCCCTACTTTCAACTGAACCGTATTGCGACACGGACATGGAAGATCCGCAAAGCCGGATCACCTGTAACAAATGGTACAGTAATCGCCTCTTATAGCAATGCCGGAGCGATACTTGACCGCAGGTCGTATGTTGTTTATGCCTTAGGCTATGATGGATTTACCAGTACCATCATGAAGCCCTATGTTTCATTTTTCTTAGTTCGATAGATATGGAAAGAAAAACAATTTTTAGTTTTGCCCTGCTATGCATATTCTGTATGGGTATAGCTAATTCGTGCAAACAGAGGGATGATTATCCCTCCTTTGATGATAAGGTCGTAGAAAATCCGATCACAGACACAATCCCCAATGATACACAGATGGAGGCGGTCACCAAAACGATTACGGAACGGACTGACCTGATCAAAACGTTTCTGGTCGATTCATCCGTCAAAGTCACGGATGGACTTACACGCACCCATATTCGTTATCTGAATAAACTCGATCAACGGGTCAGCTTTCAATTGCTAACAGTAGACCTTTCATCCAAAGCGGTATCCCCTTCAATTATGAGTGCATTTGACGATTATTTATATGTTAGTCAACCAATTGGCGATATGGCAAAGTATAATGAACCGCGGGCGGGGGGGCAGATTCTATCGGCTATCAATGCCGCTTTATCTACGACCTACTCTTACATTAAAAATGGTCGGCAGATCAATGTATCGACCAGTAATATAAAAACCAAAGAAAAGACCAGGCCTTTCTTTGCCATACGCAAAGATGGCTCGCCTTATATTGGCAATTGTCCCGATACCACCAAGTTTACTTTTGAGCCTTATGATTTGAATCAATTTAGCGGACTGGTATCCGGTACCAACTGGGTTCGTTACCGGGGTTATAACGTTTTGACTACAGCAGCTATTGTTCAAGCGGTAACAGCCATTGGCCTGTCCGCAGACAATAAAACGATGTATGCCTTGGTTGTTGATGGTGGCGACACAAATTTTTCAGTTGGCATCAGTTTAAATGATGTTTCTGCTTTGATGGGTGCTTTAGGCAGTCATGATGCTTTTGTATTAAACAGTGGCACCACCAGTGTTATGGTCCAGAAGACGATCACCAATGACCAATTCAACCCCGTGGTCTGGAATACAGTATCTAAACCCCTAACGGCAGGCGGATCCGCAAGCATCAGTGGTATTGGATTTGTGAAGCGATAAATCGTTTTTAAAAAATCAGCTACTCTACATACAAGTTGGAGTAGCTGATTAAATCACTACCCTTCGCCATGCCATCTGCTGAACGTTTAGTCATGCCTTGACCCGTCCTAAAATTATTTTTGAGCATGTACTAGACATAGATGAGCATTTACCTGCATAAAAAATTCGCTTTAAGACAATTTAGCTCCTTGCTATCATAAATTGCGATCGCACTAGGGAACTGAAAACAGACAACAGAAAATTAGCTGCAATTTTCATATACGCTAATATAATTAACCCGTTGTGCATTTTAAATAATGCTTATTTTTAAATTGTTGATATTCCTATTGAATATATTCTTTTTGATGTACTGAACGACTGTCATTGCCGTAATCTTTGTCAGAATTCTGGTCTTAAAACCGTCGAAAGATTTGGCGTAATTACGTCTAACCATAAATTGGTCGCACATCTGCGAGAACAATGTCTCGATCCTCTTCCTTGATTTTTTATACAAGCTGAATTGAGGTTTATAGCTTTTTTGATTGTTTCTCTTTGGCGTATCCAACCTGATGTTGGAGGACTCGAAAAGGTCCAGCTGTATCTCCGCTGACAGATATCCTTTGTCTCCCAGCAAAGTGCAGTTACCTAGCTGATCACCCAGATTACCCAGATAATGAATGTCATGCACATTGGCAGCTGTAAGGTCAACCGATTGAAAAACACCTTTTAACGAGCATACAGCGTGGAGTTTATGCAGCGAAACAGCTGCGATCACAGGAACTCGTCTACACCATCAGCGATCTGGCTTTTGTTTGTGGTTTTAATTCTAGAGCTTCTTTTTATCGCAATTTCCAAACTGAATTTGGCTGTTCTCCCCATCAATATCGCTTAGGTTGTCTTTCAATGGTATGTGGATAAATTTGAATTGTCTCAATTTGTTAGGGCAATTTTATTTTTTTCACAAAAGAAATGTTTTCTTTTGTGAAAAAAATAAATTTGTCCCCTCCTAAGGGACATTGAGCTTGTTTTATTATGTAGTAGGCTTATTATTAATTGTTTATATCTTATTTCTTGTTGTGTTATCGCTGAGCGATAAATTTATCCGCGATGATATGTCCTTTATTTGAGACATGCTATTCCAATCGATTGATTATCTTCGTCAATAAGTTTTTATGTCTTTGACAATGAATCTATTCGTATCCGAATGGATGTAAGTTAGAAAACTGAGGACTATTTATCAACCCAGAAAAAGAAGATTATGTATTATGATTTTTATCTGTATTATTTGAGCTACCTGAGCTCTCTTTACAATGGATATCCCTTAATTATTCGAATGACCTTGGTGATGGTTATGTTGTTGGTAGTAATTATACTATGTGGCATACTGCGCTTACTGTTTATAGGGTATAAAATAAATCGGGAAGAATGGCGAAAGAAAAAAACGAAACAACATTTTGAGGAGAAACTGGATTTTGTTATGCGTAACAAAGCGAACTATGATGTCGAGGAAATCCAGGCTCTTCTGGACTATGATGTAAGTAAAGTGAAAAAGTGGAAATGGGAGTTAGTGACCGATCTTGTTCTTTCGGTCAAAAATACGGTTGAGAAGGCAAGTGCACTTAATGTTATTAATTATAAGAATTGCCTTGAAGCGTTGGGATTGACGCGTTTTTGGGAAAAGCGTATGCGCGTTGCTACCATTGACCGTCGGCGTGAAGTCTTACAAATCGTGGGTGAAATCGATAATGGAGTGAATAGTGGAGTGCTCTCCAAGTCAACATTTCATAAAGATATCCAACTGCGTAAGGCAGCCCGTGACCTGTATACCAGCCAAGATACCTATAATCCATTCCGATTTATGGAGGAAAATTTTGATGAAGCTTTCACTCAGTTGGATAAATTACGTCTCCATGCCACATTAATTAAAAAGTCAAATGAAGGTAAATTGCCCAATTTACTTCGCTGGATTAATAATTCAAAAAATCCAAATTATATCATTTTTGTGCTTCGTGAGATTGGTTTCTTCAAGCAATATGAGGCTTCAGCAACTTTATTGACACTTCTCGATAAACAGGAGAATAAGGATGTGCGGGCACAGATTGTAATGACACTTGGAGAACTCGACTATTTTGAATGTGCACCTGTGCTAATCGATAGGTTCGCCTTGGAGAATAGCAGTGTCAGAGAAGCTATCATTAAAGCGATGGGTGGTCTGAGAGATGAACACACGTTGGCTTTCCTTGTAGAGACCTATCAGTCGACAGCAGATGTAAATATCAAATTGCTTGTGGCGCGTTCTATTAAATGTCATGGTGAACAGGGAAAGCAGAAACTTCATCAGCTCAAAGAAGACGCTCGATCTGGAGCCAAGGAGAAAGAACACCTGCTGCTGGATCAGGTGTTTTCGGAAAATATTGTCGTATCAGCCTAAACTTTTAGAAAAATGGTATACTTCTTCACTTATCTTATTTATTTTTATGCAACTACGCTTGCTATTTTCTATATAGCATTGCTCGTAATGAGCTATTTTAAAACGATACGTTATCGTTATTCTTACACAAAAAGAGATGAACATTATCTAAAAAACTTTCCGAATGAGGCGCCAGGAATATCTATTGTTGCGCCAGCATTCAACGAAGAAGTGATTATCTCTGATAGTGTCAACTCTCTCTTAAATCTCGATTATCCAACCTTTGAAGTAATTATTGTTAACGATGGTAGTAAAGACAAGACCTTAGCGATTTTAATAGACGAATTTGAACTTGAAGAAGTTCCTTATTATTATGTCTATAAAGTATACTGTAGGCCTGTTCATCGCATATTGCGATCCAAAAATCCGGCTTATAGTAAGCTTATTGTGGTCGATAAGGAGAATGGTGGAACAAAGGCGGATGCAATGAATGCAGGTGTTAATATGGCTCAATACGCCTATTTTATCAATACTGATATTGATTGTATTCTTGCCAAAGATACCCTGAGCAAAATTATTTTGCCTGTATTGGATAGTGAACAGCATGTGATTGCAGTCGGAGCGACCATGCGTATGGTGAATAGCTGTTCGATAGACAAAGGACAAATTACACATGTAAGACCACCAAAAGGCCTTATTCCACTTTTTCAGGAAACAGAATATCTCCGATCTTACCTGGTAGCCAAAATGGGCTGGTCGATGCTCAATGCTATTCCAAACGTATCCGGCGGGTTTGGTCTCTTTGATACTCAAGTGGTGACCTCTGCAGGCGGCTTTGATTCGGCTTCTCACGCCGAAGATATGGATATGACCGTGCGGATGGTAGCCTATATGCGGGAAAACCGAAAGAAATACAAGATTGCACAATGCCCATATAGTCTCTGTTGGACAGAAGGACCACCAAATATAAAAGTGCTGAATAGGCAGCGTACCCGATGGGGACGTGGTATGTTACAATTCATTATCGATCATCGGAAATTCTTCTTAAACAAGGACTATGGCCGGCTTGGATTGCTTATTATGCCTTACATTGTCTTTTTTGAATTTCTGGCTCCAATAATCGAGTTTACTGGATTTTTATTCCTATTGTTTTTATTGTTTACGCATCAGGTCAATTTTGATACATTTTGGATGATGTTGCTTTATGCATACCTCATTGGTCTCTCTGTATCTATCATTACCGTATCGTATGATCTGGTATTGAATAAGCTTTACAAAAACTTTTGGGAATACCTCAAGCTCGTGCTGTTTTCGGCATTTGAAGCTATTATTTATCATCCTTTGGTCGTGGTTTTTACCCTTAGAGGATACATTCAATATTTAACTAAACGAAATTTCAAATGGGGACAGATGACCCGTCAAGGGTTTTCGCCTTCAAAAAATGTTAACGCTGCCAATAACAATGTTTAAGAAGTTTACATACGCCAGTCTTTTTATAGGAGTTTCTGGCGCTTTACTGCTGGCAAATCCCAGCTATGCCCAAAGGGCCGGAACGACAATTGAACGAAATAAAGATGCCAACGAAATTAATGAACTCTATAGCCAGGGAAAGTGGGAGGAGGGAAAGAAAAAAGTCGATGAATTTCTTCAAAAAAATCCCAAAGATTCAGATATGCGGATGCTGCTCGGGAAATATTATCTTCATCGGCAACAGTACGATAAAGCGCGATATGAGCTTGTAAAATCACTTGAATATGCTCCCGCAAATGTGGAGTCCAAGCATATGCTTGTTGCTGTGGAGACCGAAACACAGCGCTATTCGAGCGCGATCTGTTATATCAATGAACTATTGGAAGTTAATCCTTATTGGAAAGGCTTGTGGCGTAAGAAAATTGAATTGTATCGGACCATGGGCAACCAGGTCGAGGCAGATCGCTTGTTGAAGCGTATCGCCCAGATTTACCCAGAGGATAACGAACTTAAATCGGATCAGAATTATCTCCTGGAGAAACGTAGCGCAGAAATTAAAAAATCAGGCAAGCTTGATCAATCCATTGAAATGGGCAAAAAATTGATCGAAGATCAACCTCGAAAACAGGATAGTTACTTTTCGATTATCGATAACTATATCAAGGCAGGCGATTTTAATAATGCACTGATTTACACCGAAAGGGCGCTAAATCAGTTTCCCCGTGATGCTGCCTTTGTGCAGATGAAGATTGCAATATTGGAGCATCAACAACGATATCCTGAAATCCTGACATTTTTGGATGATCAACTTAAACATGGCGGTAGTGGCAGTTTGCGATCGCAATACAATTATTTTTTGCTTGAAGCGGCACGAAGTGCTAAAAATAATGACCCAGCGAGCTTATACGGAAAAATATTTGATGGCGCACCTGGAAATAAGGAGGCTTTTGATTATGTATATAATGACCTAATAGCAAAAGAGCAGTATGAAGGTGCTATTGTTGCTTTAAGTAAACATCGTCGTAGTGTAGGCGGGAGTAAGGAGTTAGACATGAGAGAATTGGCGGTGTACAAGCGTATGGGGAATCAAGCCAAAGTATCAACTTTGACGAAAACCTATTTTGCAAAATATCCCGATGATACCGATCTACGTGAATCCTATGTCACGCTCACTTTACAGCAGGCGAAAACGAGTTTTCAGGATGGAAAAATTGCGGTAGCCATTAGTGATTGGAAAGATGTCATACGTTATGGGGATGATGCATCGATAGCGATAGCGCAACAGGGATTGTACAATGCTTATGTGACAGAAGGTCGGTATAAGGAGGCGAATGTTGTTTTGGACGATATTCTTCATGACGAGCCAGGCGATGCAACACTGCTGTTAAAGAAATCGGATCTGTACAATAAACAGGGACGCTACGATCAAGCGCTTTTGATTTACGAACAGGTGTTGGGTAGCGCAAATGAGGAAGAGCGTCAGCGTTTGTTGAGCGGCTATAGTGACATCATGATACCACGCGTCAAAAACCTACTTGAAGCGTATAAACTCACTGAAGCGCAACAGTCTGTCGACAGGTGGCTCACCGTTGATCAATATAATCAAGATGCACTGCTTTATATGATCAATATCTGTTATCAGCTGAAAGACAACGACGCCATGTTGCGTTATGCACAGATTGCCGAAGGACAATATGCCGATGATGTCGCGTTTAAGATAAAACTCGCTGAAGCAATGACTCATAAGGTAGAGAAACTTGCGGACTCTTGGGCGCTTTTACATAGCCAGGTAAAACTCAATCCCTTCCACATACCTCTGGTAAATACCTTCACAAATACGACGGAAGAATACGCTGGACGCTTACTAAAGGGAAAGGAGCATGAGATGGCCTTGAACGTCATCGACACTGCATTGCACTACAAAGACAACAAGGCGCTGAAATATATGAAAGGCCTAGCTTACGAGGGACTAAAAAATTACGATTCGGCATACTATTATCAGAAATTTTATGAACCCTCACTGCTGGAATTGGATGATTTCAAAAGCCACCTCAATTATTTGGGGCAAAAATCTTTCCATAATACGGTTTCAGTATCGCATTTAAGGGCTAGGTTTGGTGATGACTATGCCATTTCAACGATCTCTACAGTCGATTATACCCGACTAAATGCAGACGGAAGCACTTACACGGGGCGGATAAATTATGCTGGTCGAGCTGAAGGCAAGGGAGTTCAAGGGCAATTTGAATGGGAAAGACCATGGACAGCAGATTTGTCCAGTCGCTTGGATGTCGCTTGGGCCAATAAGTATTTTGCTAAAATTGCCTTGAATGCTGCCGCAATTTATACCTGGAAACCCTCTTGGGAAGCCGAGGCGGGATTGGGTTTTCGGAATTTCTATACCAAGCAAAATTTGTTTAATCTGAATCTCGGAATCAGCAAGGAAATCGAGGATTTTCGCCTTAATGCCAAGTTGAGCAATTTGTATCTAAATAGTGCTGGTCAAGGGCGATATCTCTATAGTCTGATGGGAAAAGCGCAGTACTTTATGAATAGTCCCAAAAACTATGTATTAGCCATGGGAAGTATTGGTAACTCACCCGATATTGACTTGTTGGACAATCAATTCTATAATAGCTTTAATTTCTTCAATGCGATGGTAGGAGCTGGATTGGGACGGTCTATCAGCCGCAATATTGGTGTGAGCGCAATTGGTACCTGGTATAATTTCCAAACGGGAAAAGAGCTGGACAACAGTGCTTACCGAAATTTATATAATCTATATCTTCAGTTAAATGTATATTTTTAAGGTCGTCATATTATTTATTTTACAAATTTTGCTGTTAGTCTGCGCGGGGGAGGGGAGTCCATTCAAGTTTGAGTCGCCACAGCTCACCATAACATCCAATGGTGATAAAAGCAGTCGTAATGCGGCAGATTATTTATACTATCACCTAAAAAAACGTATTCAAAATAGAACGACCTTTCAGGTAAAACGTTCGGATCAGATCAATCATCAGGGAGTAAACACGGTGTACCTAGAGCTTGTTCCGGATTTGGATTCCGACTATGAAATCCGTAATGAGACAAATCGACTTTCTATCTATGGACGCGAGTATGCTACACTATGTTGGATTTCCTACCTTTTAATTGATCATTTTTCAAATTTCCATCAGTTGAATGTCGCTGACCTGCCACCCAATTACCTGAATTTTAACAGTCATAAAGGGCATTTTGCGATGCAATACCGCGAGCCGCATTTACCATCAAATCTGAACGCGGACTATGCGGGGATACTGTTGACCAAGGCTACAGATCGCGACTGGGGAATTTGGGGGCATAATCTAAAATGCGTTTTTGGAAATAGCATACCGACCAATTCCTATGCATTGGTAGACGGAAAGAGAATAAATGAGCAGTATTGTTTTTCAGCACAGGAAACCTACAATGCGATTAGTTCATATATACGAGATCAATATGGCGATGGAACAAAGGGACCAGCCCATTTTATGATAGCTCCAAATGACAATGACTTCGTTTGTACCTGTAACGACTGCCAAAAAAAGGGGAACACGAAAACCAGTGCCACTGCAGCAGTTGGCGATCTACTTAATCGGCTGGCACAGGAATTCCCAAAACACTATTTTTTTACCCTCGCTTATCGATCCACTGCCGAAGCGCCGAAAAGAAGGTTAATGGAGAATGTTGGTGCATTTGTTAGCACGATCGACTTACCTAAAACTGCGGTTCTCGATTTGAATTCGATTGCTGTGTCTAGTTTTTCAATATTGGCGAACAATTGGAAAACAAAGGTGAGGCATCTGTACAGTTGGGATTATGTTTCAAATTTTGACGACTATCTCACGCCATTTCCGGTCATGGAGCGTGTAAAGAAACAGCTGCCTTTTTTTAATAGCCTTGGCATTGATGGGCTATTTCTAAATGGTAGTGGCTATGATTATAGCTCGTTCGAAGATGTCAAAACTTATGTATTTGCCGCCTTAATGATCGACCCATCGTTGGAAGTGCCGCAATTGATAACAAACTACCTGCAACGGTTTTATCCAAATACTGGAAAATTGCTGTCAAATTACTTAATTGGACTGGAGCGTAGCGCCCTTAAAAGAAACCACCCAACGGATGTGTACTCCTCCTTTCGCGAGGCTTTACGGACGTATATTGACCAGGAAGAGTTTTTTCATTTCTATGAGAAATTGATCCAATTGAATAAGTTCACCGTGGGTAATGAACGGGAGAGAATCGACAAATTATTAACGGCATTGGCCTATACCAAACTTCAAATTCAGTATGCCAGCGCAGGAAGAATACTGGGCGATATGAAAAGGATGCCACAGTTGGAAACCAATAGCGATAACAAAGAAGAGACATTGGATAGACTGTCTGCTTATACAACCTATGCTGACCTGAAGAATTACAAGGAAGAGGATGGAGCAATTCATAGGTATATCCAGGATTGGAAAGCGTTTGAGGAAAATTCCTTCAAGCAGAATGACTTTGCGCAAGCACAAGCAACAGGGTTAATATCGAAGCAAAGTTGTGAAGACAGTTATTTATTAACTGATGGGTTAGACGGTTTTGCGAGTGATTTTAATCAGGGCTGGTTTCTAGCGGGTGAAGATATCGTGGTTGACGGTATCTTCCATAATGAATCTGGGCGAACAAAGAGATTTACACTACGTTGCCTGGTGAATGCCAATCATCGAATGCTAGTGCCAGATCATGTTGAATTCTTTTGCAATAGCCGCAAAGTAGCAACTTATACCGCCGATGATTTTGAATTACAATCGGGAGTTGCTGTGTTGGAAAGGGAGGTCGAACTGGAGAAAAATGTTACGGTTCAACTAAGAATATACAAGAGTAAGGATATTAAAAAATCAGTAATTGCCTGTGATGAGATACGGATATATTAAAAATGCAATTTTCGCAGCTGTTATGCTGCTATTTGGGTCATGTATGGATATCGCAAACCGTAAGACCAGTATAGAAATTGAAGATAATGAGCGGCACTATTATCCATTGCTAGCCGGCCAGGAAAAAGATCTTTCTTTCAACTTGAAAAATACAGGTAAGAATCCGATGATGATCACTGATATCATTACTTCCTGTGGCTGCCTGAAAGTTGAAGAAGGGTTAGGGGCATTTTCCATCCCCCCAGGTAAGGAACGCTTATTGACATTCAGTTACAATAGCGCAAAAAATGTGGGTTACGTCAAACATTATATTACGTTATACGGAAATTTTGAAAAATCACCCATTCGCGAAATAATCTTTGATATCAATGTGGTGCCGAATGCGATGTATACGAAAGATTATGAAGAGCTCTATAGTGAAGAGATCCGGGCGCAGGGTGGATTGAAAACCCTCGTAGACGGTGCAGAAAATAATAAGGGATATTTTATGGATGAAGATTTTAATAAGAGCATTCATGACAAATAGCTTTGGGCTATATCGTTTTAGATGTAATTCCTGTTAATTATTAGTTTATAATACCTTAGTGATGTCAGTCATTATCGAGATGACAGTTGTCATTTTTAACAAAAATTTAAAATATAATTATTTTATTTTTACAGCTAATAAAATAGTACCAAAATCCTTGCTCCATTTCGAGGAGCTGTTTTAGTGATTAAAACTAGTCGTTGAGATTACTTATCCAGTTATTAGCCACCCCATAATCTGTAGGATTTTCCGTAGATTCAATAGAGAGCGTCCCCCCTTTTCTGAGCTCATCGTGTGTTATCCATAAACGCCCTAAATCCTTACCATTGAGCAGGATTGATTTAATATAACGCTTTTTGTCACTCGCATTCGGCACCTCAATGACCAGCGGATTTGAACCATTACCTAGAATAATCCGTTCAAAAAAAGGTACGCTAACATAGAAAATAGGCTCACCGATCAAGGGTTGTTGCAATCCGATGGCCGAAAGTACCCACCAGCTGGACATCGCGCCGGCATCGTCGTCCATCGTCCGCACAAAAGCCTTGGGCTCATTTTTATAAATCCGATCGATATGTGCTCCGATTCCTCGGCTATTGTCGTTGAAATAATATTGAATGGTGGTATCCAAAGCGATGCGATGTATCCATTCTTGATAACGCCAAGGCGACTTGCTCGCATTATACAAAGTCAGTGATTGCATGTCCGGTTCATTCGCCCTGTTGAAATAATAGCCGTCATAAAATTCATCTAGTTCCCGCAGAAAGTCTTCCTCGCCACCTGCGAGCTGCTTTAATCCAGCGACATCGAAGGGTACATTCCATCGATATTGCCTGATTGTGCCCTGATACATATCACGCGCAGACATACGATCTACATCCCGTTTTGTCAGATCTTTAAAATCTTTATTCCAAATAGTTCGATATGACTTTGCCCGTCCCAGGTAGGTCTTGCGCTCCTGCGGAAAAAGTTTGGCCATTGCCCACATATCATAACATGCTTCAAGGTATTTGTCCGGTTTCTTAAAATCAAAGCGGGCGGTATCACCTACCAAGGAGTCTCTAATACCAGCAAGATCAACCTCATATCCCTTTCTGACCGCATCCAGCAGGATCACTGCGGCATGCTCTGTCCGGACTGAATTGGCAGGTTCATGCGGGCCAGCAAAATCATATTTCCCATAACGATAAAGGTCGGCTATAGACGTGATGATGCCTTGATACATATGGGGATCTAGCAATTCCAGAAGTGGTAATTGTGTTTTGTAATTGTCCCAGATGGCCCAGCCGTGGTAACGTTTCTCTTTTGAACGATGCATTTTTCCGTCTGTTCCCCAAAAATCGCCCTGCGAGTTGCTGATACTATAGGGAGATTGCAAACTGCGATATAGTAAGGAATAAAAAAGATCTACTTTATCCGGATCGCCCTTTACTTTGAGCCCTGAAAGGGAATTTTTCCAGCGATCAGCCGCGCGTTTTTTTATGGTCTCAAAATCTAGCTTAGCGTATGCTGAGATCGCCATTTTTGCATCATTTTTACTCACAGCCGAAAAAGCGATATTAATATCTGCGACTAAAGCTTCCTCTTTTAGATCCACCCATATCTTATTTCCTTCTTTTCGCCATCCCCTGGCTTTAGGAATCTCCAGCGCATAATAAATAGTATAGACACCAACATGGCAGGTCGTTTTCGCACGCATTTTACCTACAAGGAGATTACCCGCTTGAATAAATTCATTGTCAACAAAAGCTCCATTGAAAGCATGTTCCAAATCAATAAAAAAACCTTTTCTCCCCGCGGGAAAGCTATAGTGTTCCCGGCCAAAATCATTATCAACAGCGACTTCAACTTGAATGCCTTCTGCTGTATTTACCGTATAATAACCCGGGCTGGCCTGCTCAATGACTTTATTCAAAGGTTTTGTATCATTTTCTATAAATGGTTTAATCAGGATCAATCCTCCACTGCCCATACAGCCCACCCCCTCCAGGCGATTGTGGGTAAACCCCTTAATTTCTTTGGCCAGATACTCGTATCCTGTATGCGTTGTAGGATTAGTATAAGGTACGATACTCAATTGGTGAAAAGGAGAGGACGCTGCCGGCGAAAGCTGGCCATGGTCACCGGAAGATCCTAAGAAGACATTCACACGTTCGGTTTGCGCTCCAGCAGCAGCTGAATAACAGAGAAGCAAAGAAAGCAGCAGTTTTTTCATTTATAGTCCATTATTTTTTAAGTTCTGCTTTCAAGCAGCATAATCCAATCAAACAATCCCCGTTTAATGACTAAAGCACTTTGGAACCGGTTCTTTATTCCTTACTTTTGAGACTAGCTAACGGGATAAATAAACATATGCAAGCAAAAATACGATCTTTCTTATTCTTTTTTAGTGTATTGCTAATGAAATTCCAATTTAATAGTGCAACCCTGGTTCGGTATCACAATGTTTCGCCCCTGTAGACAGCCTATTGTCGCTTTGGCATTTCCCAGTTGCTCATAAATTTATTTTATAAAAACAGTTCGCCTTAAAAACACACGTTTTTTAAGGCGAACTTCAATTTGAGCCTCAAATCTATGAACCTACTTTCTCCGCCGCCACCAGATCCAATACCCTAGCACAGCTAGCATGACGCCCCCTATCGCAAAAAATTCAGCTGACACCACCTTATTTTCTCGCTTCACACGCGAATCCGAAACGCTTGCGGCCTCGCTGTTTGCCTGCCGCAACTGCCAATTCTCTTCGGCACGTTTTATGTTCGATTGATGGGTAAAAATTTTCCCGCGCTTAGCCCATATTCCACTATCCGGGTGAAACCAGAATGCACTATCCGTACTAAAATACCAATAGGAAGATAAACTATCCTGCTGCTTCTGATGAAATTGCAAATTCTGCTGCTCATAGTGATTATGGATCTTAGTGGATTTCTCTTCCAGCTGTTTTTTTCCCCGGAAAACGCTACAACTTATGACCATTACAATGCTTATAACTAAGAGGCAAAACACTAGGCTGCCAAAGACTGAAATTGTGTATTTGTTCATGACAGCGTCCTCCTCAATTGATCCAGTTTGCGATAGCATAAATAGTAGCAAGTGGACGCCGCCGCGATTCCACGCGATCATGGCTATTGCCTTCTACCGAAATCAATAAAGGACCATGCAGCGCTTTAACTAGGCCTACATGATGGATCCGTTTCAATTGGCTGCTATAGATCGCAAATAGATCAGCCTGCTTGACATATCCCTTATCGATTTGGCTTTGTGGGCGACGACGTGCTTTCGGAAATAGCGCAGGACTCCATGCACTGCGCGGTATTGAAAGACCAGCCTGCCCATAACACCAGCTGGCAAATGCGGCACACCATTCATAACCTTCATCTAGGCCTACATAGGCCAGGTACTTCGAGATCTCTGGCCCCTTATTATCGCCTCCGGTCTCCCTTACCCCAATTTCATTTGCTGCAATTTCATAGATCTGCTGCCTAAGCAGATTGGTGTTTCGTACACTAGCATTGCTATACGTTTCCTCTAAAACAGCATTTCCAGTAGCAGTAGAAATGCAAAGAGCAATAGAAAAAAAACCGAGAAATAAAGAATGGATTGTTGCCATGAGTTCAATTGATTAAAATGGTAATAAATATCCTGTCTATAATATTTAAAGGGTCTCCATAGATATTCCTGCAACCAAGTGCAGCAACATATAAAGACCAGTCCGGCCATTAGCCCAAAATAAAGCAGGGACAGTACCCCCAGATCAAGCGCAGCTGATGCCGGGTCGAAAAATTGTAATATACTCCCAACAAATAGGAAAATAATTACCAGTAATATACTTGCCATACCAAGCAGATACTTGGGCTCAATCGGCAGTTTTTGTGTTAGACCATACCATGGTCCTTTCATTTCTACACTGTTCATAGTGATATAATTTAATGATATAAAATAGTTATACCTTACCTACATATTGACTGCGCGAATAGCGGTTTCGATTCCGGTCGCGCACCAAGATAAAGACATCGAGGCCGACATTTTGCATGTAATCCGGTAGTTCGAGCACTAATTCTGAGTCCGAGCGCATTACTAGCGTCTCATTACGGATAGCAACTCTGGCTATTGGATCATAAACCACTAGTAGCAGCTCGTCATCGTGGTTTAAGGCTGTAATCTCACCACCGTCAAAATTCAGCCGCAAGGCATTATTTTCTAGCGTAATGCTTTCGACGCTTACGTTCTGTACGGGGCCATCGGATAGCATGATAAGAGCCGGATCCACATACAACTGGGGGTACTCACCCTTGACAGCATATTTTACAGCATGCGCCATCGCCAGATTGCGTGCAGACAGCTGCTTTGCTTTTTCCCGCTGTACACGCTGCGCAAACCCATCCTTAATAATCGATGCCAATGGCAGCAGATATTGGCTCGCCAGGTAAAACTTCTGCTGCGTCAGCAGCGCGCCAATTGCCTTGTTTTGTTTCTTTTTTTTCATCTGAAATCTTAATTAATGAACGTAATTTTTTGGCTATCAAAATCTACCAGGGGCAACAGGCCCTTGGTAGATTTTTTGCCGCTTAGCTAAGCATTATTTCACCGAGGTAACTGCTACGGCTGATTTTGGTCTTTGTCCGGTCGGACATAAAATACCATACATGCACAGCATCACCCAGCAGGTGTTCGGGCACGACAAATGTGACCACCCCATCTTGTCTTTTCGGCACAGTCGGCGAAGTCATAAATTCATCCTTTACCGGATGGTAACAGATCACATAAAACAGATCGTCTCCTTTTGTTTCATATACATCGTTATTGGCCGTAGACCAAACGACTGTGATTTCATCCGACGCAAAACCAGCTTCCACAGTTCCGCCGCCACCATAAAGTCCATCAGCA
Source organism: Sphingobacterium sp. UBA2610 (assembly GCF_002339225.1). Taxonomy (NCBI): domain Bacteria; kingdom Pseudomonadati; phylum Bacteroidota; class Sphingobacteriia; order Sphingobacteriales; family Sphingobacteriaceae; genus Sphingobacterium; species Sphingobacterium sp. UBA2610. The sequence goes on along the minus strand of NZ_DDKA01000012.1, from coordinate 14,365 downwards.
ATTCTGATCTTACTATAGTCTAGACTCAGGTCAGGATAGACACCCTGAATGGCCAGATCCTGATTCAGCTGAAAAGCATAGTTAAGTGGCGTGAGACGGTCTGCCTTCTTCTGGCCGAAACCGATTTTTAGAAAGTTATTGATCGGTAGCAGAAAACGCATCAACGTCTTAAATCTTGCCTGCACAATCAGCTGTGCTTCCGTATAAGGCTTGTTGCTCTTTTTAGCGAGTCCTCTGATGTAGTTGATGCTCTTCCAGCTGGCACCGATCACTGAGCCGGCCTTACCGCTAAAGCCTCCATTTGCTCCGTTTACAATTGTTCCCATTTTTAAAAAATTTTAAGGATTAAAAAATAAATTGCCAAGATTTTTATACCGGTATTCTTGCTTGACAGAACAAACATAAGTCATTCATAAACAGAAAAATACGATAGAAACTAGATTGTCCGATGCTTGTCCGAAGTTCACCTATCGATTGTCCGACGACCGCCAGTAAACACGACGCATGCCCCGTAAAGACCTGCTACGGAACCGCTTATGGCCTGCTTTTGGGAATAACCTACCAAATACCGACAGATTCCCTAGTTCAAACCTAGTCCGATAGGGGGACACCCGGTCTGAACTAGGGTCTAACTAGGTACAATAGCGAACAAAGGGTATAGCAGGGGCGAACAAAGGCAGAAGCAGATGCGAAGCCCCAGTAGCCCGGAGCTTCACTGCAATTTAACATCAGCCATTTAAATAACGTTTGAGACGGAGCACGTCGTCAAGCTTAAAATACTTCTTACCCCCTTTATCGCGCTGGTACACCTGAATAAGGCCTAAGTTTTGATACCGCAGCAACGTACGGTCTGATACCCCTACGGTGTCTTTGACAAATGCTGTATCACGAAGTTCGACAGTAGAATCCGCTGTCTGAAAGCTATCCTGTATTGCTCTTTTTAATACTTGTATTTCTGTAAAGAGTATATGTAAAGCCTGCAAGAGATGCGCATCTGTCTTACGGCCGATATTGTTGAACGAATCTTTTCTCATATTTCTAATTGTTTATAATGACAAATACACTTATCCACCAAGGATATTGGAGTTAATGAAGCGAAAGAAGTCCGCATACAGTTTCTTATCACCTACAGGAAGTGTTTTTTTCGTCCCTTCAGTCATCAAGACACCGCCGACCCCATAGCTGTAAAAAAAATTGATATTAATTACAATACTCTGATGGCATTGCTTAAACCACTTAACCGGCAGTCCCGCCAGTACTTCCCGCATGGTACTGCTGCAGCTCAGTGTTTTACCCCCGATCATGTGAAATTTAACCTGTCCATTGCTACTTTCCACATAAACAAGTTCTTTCATACGAACCTCCGTACGCTGATAACGCACCGGCCCTTTGATCATAAAATAATACGTATAATTTTCCAGTGAGTCGTGATCAGCAAGTGGGATCAATTTAGCGAGCGCTTCATCCACCCGGCGCAGTGCGGCATAGAAACGACTCTTAGACACCTCTTTAAGCAACACATCAACGACACCGAGATCATATCCCGGATCTTCGTATTGGCGGTGTGCAGTATAAAGTATCGTTTTTAGATTTGAGCTGGGCAAGGTTCTTAAAAAATCGAAAGCGTTAATCCTTCCAAGCTCCACGTCGAGGATCATAAAGTCCACTTTGTTGGCACGCAGAAAAATCCGGGCTTCCTGCGGATCACTAAATGTTTTGGCAATCTGCACATAGCCAATCTCTTCGACCATCTCAAGCAGATGGTCTATATGCGACTTTTGGTCATCAATGATGATTCCTATCCATATTCTATTCATATTTTCCGTCATTTTTTTGTTCCTTTAATTAGTTGTAGCGCTGCACGCATAACGTGAGTTCATAATGCTCATCGTCCTGATTTTCTTCCATCGAAAAGTCAGTTCCAAAGAGATATTCCATGCGTATTCGTACATTTCGAAGTCCCACATCGTGACTTGGCATCATCTGAGGTCCGCTTCGTTTTTTATTCTTAACCGTAATCCGATAACCTGCATGGCCGGCAAGAATGTCGATTTTGGCCGGGTGATCTTTATCCCACAAGTCCGCATGCTTAAATAAATTACCAGCCAGCGTCTGCATTACTGTTGGTGCAATACTAAATCGCATCAGGTTACCCGAGCAAGAAAGTTTTATGTAAAAAGGATTTGGTTCGACTTTCTCCTGTATCGACAGATACTGCTTCAGTGCTGTCACTTCATCCGCTAATAAAATATGGGTTGCCCCCTCCAGGTGATGAGCCTCCATATAGAATTTCATTAAGCGATAAATTTCCGAAAGCTGCCTACCCAATTCAACATCATAAGGGTCTACCTTATTTTTTAAATGGCTAAAGATATTCGCCATCATATGCGGGTGCACCTGTGCAGATAAGGTCGTATATTGAAAAGATTTCATACTTGATTCTGCAGCGAGACGTGCGTTTACAGCTTCAAGCTTATCACTTGATTCACGAAGCTTACTCTTATAGTAATAATAGCCCACCGCCATCACCGTATAATTACTATGCATGACGAGAAAGGTCTGAATATACTTCGCCCAGCTAAAAGCGTGTTTATTTATGACATACCTATTATTTATAATCTCCAGTCCAAATCTTCCATACAATTCATAGTACACGAATATTCCGGAGAATAAATAAAAGCCTATCATCAACACTAGAGTTTCCAGTATATGGCCCCGATCGTAAACATACTTCAAGATCAGATACACCGCATAGAAGATAATCGCACAATAAAATACGGTGATGAAGGAAGCGCCCAGATTCAGTCTGGAATTGCCTAGTGCATTTACCACAAAAAAATAAAAACTATATCCCATCCAGAAACAGCAGTGCAACAGCCACTTTCTTTTAAAGACCCTATTCATATTATTGGTTTATAATTGATAACCTAAAGATAATTATAACATCATATTTAAACAAGAATTCCCCTATTTTCTTATAAAATCGTTACAGGAAGTGGATAACTCAGGTAAGTAAACTTATCAAACAACAGCTGTTTCTCTTTCATGCTAAATGAAATTATGCGATTAGTTGCCGACCAGGTTGCTACATCCGAGCTCGGTGACATGGTTTTGTGCAGGTAGAGCCAGGCTTCCCAAGCCTCCGGATATTCCAACAGGACTTCTTCAAAATCCTCATAAATGATGCGGCTAAAATAGTCCGTAAACTGCCTGCCGCTCGGAAACCAGTTTTTAAACCAATGACTCAATGCACAAATAACAATGGGCTCATTTTCTACTGCTATTTTGGCAATTAAAACTGTTATATTTTTTTGAAGCAAAAAAGCCATATGTAGAATCCCATGCTTTATCTTAATGCTGCCATTTAGAAAAGGGATTTCGATTAATTTTTGTGCCTGTAAATCTTTTGCGGCACTTACCCCGCCATCGAGGTAGCAGAATATATGATAGCCCAGATCCATCTGACGACGTAATTTAAAGAACAGGTAAGGATCTTCAGCCTCTAAAAATATAACCTGCTCCTCCCATTGCTCACCGAGCAGGTCTTCGTAATATTTTATCTGACGGATCATGACTTCTTTCGCCACGGGAATGCAGAGTTTATAACCGCGCTGAACCAGAAAGGCCGGAACAGCCCGATAGTAACCAAAATGAAAGCTCAGGATAACTTGTGGTCGCTCTGGCGGCGAGAGCCAAAAGGTTTTGTCCTCGAACTGGAATTTAGCAGAGGCCATTTCTGCCTGCCGAACCGAGAAATTGATCACCTCCCGGTGTAGATTTTGCTGGATACCGAGCTGATGGATACCCAAAAGATGTTGCACATTGGCTGAGAAAAAAACGAAGTCCCGCCAGTCCTTTTCGCTGTAAGCCTGCATGGCAGCTTTCCAAGTAAATTGCATAAAAAATACGTTAAGGTTAATCGTTAAACTATGCCATGCCTTAAGGATAAGGCAAAGCATAGTCTTGATCATTAGATTGTTAAGGGAAAACGATATTGCATTTTCCCCCATCTTCCTCCTCATCTATGCCCAGCATCAGGTCATTGATGGAGAGTGGCTGCGGATTGTATAGCCCAAATTGGACCAATAGTGTTGTTATTTCCACGTTGATTTGCGTAACGGATAAAACCATCGACTGTTCTCGCAACAGCTTAACGGCTTCAGGCACTGAAGACTGTGGATCGATCGGGAGTAAAAATTCAACTAATAATTGGAGAGCCAAAGGACATCGCCCCCATCTACCATTTGGTCCCTAAACTTTCCATTTTGTAGATAATTTGGGTGGCAAAAGAGGTTTTTCTAGAGGCAAAAGGCTTTATAGGGGTAGTTTCGTCAATGATTTTCAATCGTCGTAGTTTTGTTAGTGCAATATATATTACTGACAGTAAGCCATGTAAACCAAAAAAACTATATTATGTCAATTAACCATAACCCCAAGGCGGGATTCAAACTATTATTTGATTTTTGGGGGAAATATCACACAATAGATCATTTTCACTATCAGTGGGTAAAGGACAACCTCAAAGTCAAGATCGTTAAACGAGGCGAGCAGCTCAGTCCAGTTGACCGTCATACGGAGATGACCTATTTTGTCGCGAAAGGCCTCCTGGCGCGGGTGGAAGAAAACAACGAAACAGGCAAGCGCAGGATCATGAGTCTGGCTATTCCTAATATGGCTTTGATGACGACCAATCACCTCTATACAAATCATCTACACAGCGGGCATATAGTGGCACTCCGTTCGGGAATTATTATTGCGATCCCACACCATGTGTTGCGGCAGTTTCAGGAACAGGAAAAATCCATCGATACATTGATTGACGTACTGGGTAATAAAAAGAAGAGGCAACTGGTTTTGCTAAGGCAGGCCACTTTGGGCTATTCTCCTTTTGAGCGCTACCTTAACTTTACCCGGCTGTTGCCCGAAATTAAAGCTGTCACTACACAGCAAGAGCAGGCCGATCTACTGGGCATATCACGACATACAGTACAGCTGGGTCAGTATTTTCTGCTTACTGGAAAATATGTGCAAAAATAGCACCTATAGATCAGCACATATCAGACTGACGAAGCATGCAACTTTGTATCAGAGCCAGCGATGCGTGCTGGCTCTAATAAACATTTTATAAACTAAACTTTAAGCTTATGCTTACAAAAAGAAACAGCTGGCTACGTGCCGGCACATTAGCCGTATTAGGATTGGGCCTTGCATACGGTACCCAAAGTTTCACCGAAAAGAAAGAAGTGAAAATTGAGAAAACAGTATCAAGATCACTTGACGATCCGACTTGGTACAATAATGAGCTGGTCAATTCAGATCCAACCAATCCAGCGAATTATGCGTTGACACCAAAATTTGAGTGTGGTGATGATGACCAGGAGATCTGTTCCATCAAAGCACCAGATAACGGTTCGGGTCAGCCCGATATGTCGCATCAAGTAACACCCGGCGTGACAGTTGAAGATCAGATTGAAGATGCAGTATCCAGTTCTAACACCAACACTACTGTGCAAGCATTTCGCTCCAACCAGTAGACAAAAAAGCAGGCTTCCCTCATCGGAAGCCTGCTTCCGTTTCTTACCTCGGATTTTGTTCAATATTACTTTGACTAATCACTTCGGCGGGGATGGGATATAGATAACGGGCATCGTTAGCCGGTAGCTCATATCGTTTCGTCTCTCCATTAGTTATGACCTCCCGTACCAGATTTACGGCATGCTTGGGTTCGAGGTTTAATCGCTTCAGATCCGACCACCTTACACCCCGAAATAACATTTCCTTACGTCGCTCATTTAGGATCAAGCGCAATAAATCTTCCGGATCAGATAATTTCAATGCGGCAAATGAGCCCTTTCGAATCCGATTTTCCAACAGTTTATTGATATCGCCCAAGGCCGTCTCAGTAGCTCCTAAACGGGCATTGCATTCTGCCCGGATCAGAAAAAGCTCATCGTTGGCAAAACCCGCAAAATAAGTAGCCGAACGTCCAGAGTAATAACCTTTGAAAGCATATTCTGTTGCATTCACTGATTTAAAATAAATGACCTTGCGGAGATCATTAGCATCAAATAGGTTATATACTTCCATAGGTATTCTGGCCCGGCTACTGTTCAGTGCAGCACTCCCGGAAATAGTCGATCCATAGTAGATCATTTCTACATTTTTTGGTGTAATGGGGTAATTAAGTTTAGCGTCAATGGTATTAAAATCCATCAAATCTGCATTTATTTTCAGGCATTCATTGGCATAATACCGTGCTTGCTCATAGTCTGCAATACTCAGATATATTCTTGCCAATGCCGCATAAGCCGCTCGTTTGCCCGGTCGATTGATCTCAGCGGCCTGGTCCCTCAAATTAGGAATTGCCCCTTTGATATCATCAATGATCTGTTTGTATGTTTCATGTACCGTAGCACGTGTAACAGGAACATTAAAATCAGAAGTCAGCCGTATCGGCAGTCCGAAAGGGCTATCCGCAGTCTTATTATAAAGCGGACAATACAACTGGGCCGCATAGAAGTGCGCCAGCCCACGGACAAATAGGGCTTCGCCCTCAATATCTTTATTTTTAATTGGTTTCAGACGCTCAGCACCTTCCAGCACAATATTGGCGATCATAATGGTATTATAACAGGCTCTCCAATAAGCAACATCCGTTGTAATCATTTCTTTATCCCATCGATAAGCCTCCTGAAAGCTTGCGAGCATATTATTGTAGTTATCATGGTTCAGATAATAATCATCTGTCCCCAGTTCAATTAGTCCCGGATAATATAGATTAATCTGAGACTCAAAATCCAATAGCGCCCTTAAGTCCTCTTCCTTGTCGGGAGTAGCCGCAGACAACTGCGGCTTTTCATCCAAAAATTTAGTACAAGACTGGCAGCAAAGGCTCCATAGGAAGATGCCTATCCACATCATATTTTTCATTATAATTTCTTCCTTTCTATTAAAAATGAATAGATAACCCCAAGCTATAATTTCGAGCAGGAGGCATATTGTTAAAATCGGGGTCTATGCCCCATTTGTTGGCTTTCCATAACAGCGCTACATTGTTGGCCGAAGCATAAGCCTGTACGGGAAACTTACGCATGAGCAGCCATTGATATTGCAAACGAATATCCTGCAAGCGTATAATATCCCCTTTACCAATATTGGCTTCCGAGTAAGCATAGAAATCATCACGGTTTGAATTGGCTGGATAAGTCATCGATGGAACGGTTGTTTGAGATTCATCTCCTGGATTCTGCCAACGTTCTGCATAATCTCCATGGGTGCGCCAACCATTGAAAAGATCCAGGTACCGGATTGTTTCCTTTTGGAAGAAATGACCAAACTTGTAGGCGATATTGACACTCAAGAGCCACGATTTCCAGCTGAAAGTCTGGTTGAGCGATCCGTAATAGGGAGGGATTCCCGAACCGTGGTACACCAAATTTTGGATAGAGTCTGCCAGGATTTTGGTATAATCCTTAGAGATAGCCCCCTGCAGCGATCCTTGCGGATCGCCATTTTCAGGATCAAGTCCCATAAAGCGGTAAGAGAATACAGGATAGAGTGCCTTACCTTCGACTGGAGAAATACTTTGCCCTGCATAAGAGGTAAAAGTCAAAGCACGCCAGGTACCGCCATAATATTTGTTCACTTTGTCCTTATTTATGGTAAACAGTACCGTCGCATTCCATTTAAAGTTACCATCCAATATTTTTGCATTGAGATCAATATCAATACCCCTTCCCGAAGTAATAGCCACATTCCGTCGCAGCGTACTAAAACCAAAAGTAGGGTCAATGGGATCCGATGCAAAAAGATCCGTCGACTTTTTAAAATAAGCATCCGCGGAAAGTACAATCCGATTATTGATCAAGGAAGCGTCCAACGCGACATTGAACATGCGGACATCTTCCCAGCGGAGCGATGGATTGGGCAGCAACGAGACGATGGCACGTGGAAAAGTGCTGACATCCGTATTTAGTCCCGACATATAACTGATAATAGGCAAACTAGTTGTCATACCACCCGAATTACCACTATGCCCCAATGTAGACCGCAGCTTCAAACTATTAACCATTTTATTCTTCGGAAAAAAGGCTTCATCTGACAGCTTCCACGCCAATCCAGCCGACCACAATGGATTCCATTTGTTGTTGGCATTTACCCCAAACAAGTTAGAGGCATCTTTTCGGCCACTTACCGAAAAGATATAACGCCCCCGATAAGTGTAGGAAGCATTCCCAAATAGCGATACATATCGACGCATTCGTTTATCAAACCCGTTTGTATAGGGAATACGGCTCAATCCACTCAGACCATCATAGATCGGATAGGCAGTTATTGGATCTATCAGTTGGCTATTGTACAGATTTTCGTCAAAACCATAGGTTGTAAACAGGTTGCTTTCTTCCCTGCGTGCCGACACTTCAGTGCCACCAAAAAAATTCAGTTCATGTAGGTCACTCCATTTGTGTGCAAAATTGAGCTGTACTCTTCCTTTATGGCTGGTGAAATCATTGTTACCATTGGTCAGTATCCCTCCCAGCGGTACAATCCGTTTTACCGCCCCATTATTGATCTGCGTAAAACGGTTGATCAGATCACGTGTGAAGAAAGATTCCTGCCCGCGTAAGGTTCGATTCGCACCTAATTGACCTTCAAAGCCGTATTGGCCTGTAATATCTAGACTATTCCACAGCTTGACCGACAGTTTAAGCCCTGCATTCCAATAATTGGTATTATTATCGGATCTGGATGTACCAAATTCGTCCAACGGTCGATAAAACCAGTCCAGCAGTCCCTCATTGCGCGTAGCTACAGTCTCCATATACCTAAAATTATATTGTGATGGAATCGTTAGGGGATTACCGGCATCATCCATCAACTGTGCGTAAGGATATAGATTTGTCCTACCTCCGCCCACACCAATTGGATAATCAATGAGGTCCGGATTATAGCTATTCTTCATATTGGAATAAAGCAGGTTGCTCTCCAGCTTAAAGCGTTTCCAGAAATTCAGCTGATAACTTCCATTGATCACCAGCCGCTGATTACTACTTTCCCTTTTGCTGAGCATATTTCTATTGTAGCCGATCCCTATTCGGTAACCACTCTGCTCATCATGACCAGACAGCGCAATATTATTTTGGCTTAATATACCATTGCGATAGACGTAGCGGAGCAGGTCTTTTCGATAATCCTGAGTCATATATTGTTCGATACGCGCATCCATTTCCCCTTGCGTGATCAATCCTTTGGAAAGATCATACAGGCCATCAACAACTGGAGATACAATACCCCTATTCGAATTAGTACCGTTCAATATGGTATTGTAAAATCCTTTATCAAAAAGCATTTTTTCCACATCTATAAACTCTGCCGAAGACATTTTAGGTAAATACATCAGGTCAGGTTTGGCGGTAATGGTTAGATTAGACGAAAAATCCACCGCTGTTCCCTCCTGTTTATTTCGATTTTTTAGTTTGATTACGATAACACCATTTCCGGCCCGTGCCCCCCAGACCGATGTTGCTGCAGCATCCTTAAGCAGCGTAACGGTCTCCACATCATTCGGATTAATCGCGTTGATATCACCCTCAAAAGGCAGATCATTGACAATAATTAACGGTCCCATGAGCGCACTGGAAAGCGTATTGATACCGCGAATATTGATCTGATTGGTACCATCGCGCCGATCCATCTGCAGAGCCGAAAAATTCCCTTCTAAGCGGTCAAGAATATTGCCCGATGATAGTCTCTGCGTTATGACCTTTTCATCTACCTGTGCAAAAGCCCCGGTAGCACGGTCTTTGGGAATGCGCTGATAGCCTGTCTCGACCATCACCTCCTCAAGCTGATTTGTTTTCTTGTTAAGAACGATCCAAAAGTTCCTATTTTTGGATTCAGCAAGCGCCAGTACACGCGTTTCATACCCCATGTAGCTGACAGATAGCCGTTCACTAAGATCAGTCGCCGATACTTGAAACTTTCCTTCGCGATCCGTCCTCGTTTGCGTCTTTGTTTTCAACAGCGTAATGCTTGCGCCAGCAATTGGGTGGGCGGACTCATCTACTACTGTTCCAGTATAGTTGTGCTGCGCTTTTAATTCCATCTGCAAGAAGCATAATGTAATGAACAGCGCGTAAGTTAACCATCTATTCATAATTACCTTGCCCCCTCAACAAGTCGATTACATTATCAATCTGTTCTTTATTTACGAATGTATGACCTGTAATTGCCAGCACGGTACCGCGTGGCGAGATCCATACATATCTCGGAATTGAAGCATGCGGAAACAAGCTTATTAGATATTCATCATTATAAACAGTAGGTAGCGCGCTCCCTCCTATCCGAGCTAAGGTTTCGCTATAGGTCTTTTTGATTTTTTGGAGATCATCCCGGCGATGTTTGGTATTGACAAGTACCATGGCTAGCGTATCTGCATACTGTTGGCTCAGCTTCTCCCCTTTTGGCATCTGAGTGAGACACATTCCGCACCATGAGGCCCAGAAGTCCAAGATGATCAGCTTACCTTTCAGATGTTTTAGATCTGTAGTGATAGCCTTACCATTCGTGTAAACTTTATACTGTCGGGTATAAAAATCTTCGGGCACCCGATCGCCTACATTGATCGGTGCAACTGCAGAAAGCCCATCCGCCCCGCTGTCCTTGCGGGGGGTCTGGGCCGATAAACTAAACATAGAAACCAAACACAGCATTATCGCTCGTGCTCGTTTGCTCTTAAAAGCCTTGTACAAATTATATAGTATTGATTTCATCATCTTAAGGTTTTGGTGGGTTAATGGATTGAAAAAAATCATTGATTTGTTTGGTCAGCTGGATTTCCTTCATATTAGCTTCCAGAGTTGACAGTTTTAATTGGGTTGTATCTAAATGGCGGCTATGCGTTAGGAAATACGCCACCAGAGCACGTAGAATATCGGCCAAAAACAGCGTTTGCTGTACAGCCTCTAATTTGCTTTCGGTAACTTCGCCGAGGGTTTTGCATTTGAGGTCCAATGCATAGAGATACTCGCGTATCGTGACTAGCGGATAATTATCCCAAAAGTTTTCGATACATTTCAATGGATCGTAACTGTCTTCATGAATCTCGTAGAATGGCCTGTCAAGATGCAGGAGATCTTCATAAATGGCTTTCATGTGTTTAGTTTTTAGCTGTGACCTTAGCGCATAGCTCTCCCTGTCCGACCGAAATCAGCTTTTTTTGCGGGAGCCTGAGCTTGCTTAGGTCAGGTAAACAATAAATTAATTGGGAAGCTAGATCGCATTTGAGTGGTTATCACAAAGGTTATCATATTGGCGTGATGCAATCCATAGCAGTGTAGGGTCAAATCATGTTTGACTTAGCTACCCGAGCTACTCGGGAGCTGAAATAAGATTTTTTGTTGTCTGTTTTTTAAGGTTCATACTCACGTTTATAATTGTGAGTCTTATTCGGGAAAATGGCTATAGCAGGCCCTATCACCGTACAGCAAGGTTCCGACGCCTTTTAGAAACGGTCTACGATAGGGCCCATGACGCTATAGCTGTACAAATGTACAAATAAAGCAATCATAGGCATTATCCTATCGTCTCGTTCTAAATCAAATTGTCGGAATTTGCTGTCGAGACTCTTTAGTTTAATACCTTATTCATCTTGGATATTGATTCAAATATAGTCATAAAATTTATAAAATAAAAATTATTATTTATGAATAATAAATTATAACACACATTTAGTCTGCAAAAAGCAACATTTAGTAAATCAAACTTCAATAAATGAATGCGTCGACTAAATCCAGCAGTGCTGATCCTGATTTCCTTGCAGTAAAGTCATTATTTGAGTCCAAGATCATCAAATCGATGAGGTTATTGGAAAAGCAAGGTCCCACAAAGATGGCGAAAGCTTTAGGGCTTCAATATAACTCCTATCTTGATAAATTAAATAACCCACAGAAATTCACTTTTGCCCATATATTTAAGATCGCATATTTATGTGATCTAGACCCCGATCTTATTTATAAGGTCATAAAAAACCAAACTTTTAAGAATCCTTAAAATCAAGCTTTCTTATTAAAAATGGACCTTTATTATAGAATTTCTATAATAGTATTTGTCTCAAATCTTTGCTTTTGATTTCGGAAACCCTTACTTTTAAAGTGCGAAGATAAAAGAGAAGGGAGCCGTGCAATTTTGGGGCATAGATCTTAAAAAAGTACCGGTCGGCAAAATCAACAGTGGCGGTGCTATCCACAGGCCTTTGCTGGCTTTTGTATGCACATTCCTCATCCGAGGTAAAGGGCCATTGCTGATTTTAAGCTTTTGAGAAGCTATTCTGGCGGGCAGTATTTGTTCTTGATGAGCAGTGATACTGCAAGCTGACGAAGCTGATCCTTTATCTGCCGTCGTTCTGTTGTGGTTAATGACTTTTTTTGTCTCATAATTTACTAGTTGGGTTATCAACAAGAGTCTCGAAGGGGAAGGTCAAGCGCTAAATAAAGAGGATGGCCCACTATCTTCAACCAGCAGTGAGGCACGACGAAGAGCCTTTGACACGGTATCCAATAGGGAGCCATCCCCTTTTTTTGTAAAAATACAAAAAGCATGGGGGTTAGCAAACCCTACGTCTCGTGTCATTTGAAATTTGCCGTTTCGATATCCGAGACTAAATCAGATTACCTGATTATGATACAAATATAATTAAATAAAAATTATCAACAAAATATTTTGTAAAAACAACAAATAAAATTAATGAATATCGGAGAAAAGATTAAGGAAATCGCGGATAGAAAAAACTTGTCGCAGAAATTGGTTGGTGATCTGATAAATGAAAACCAGCAAAATGTTGGAAATGATTATAAAAGATCTTCTCTTTCCATTGATAAACTATTAACCTATTCAAAGGCATTAGACCATAATTTCATACAATATTACTATAACGATGAGCCATTTAAAACTTATCGAGAGGAAGAGTATAAACAATGGAATGAAAAAATCAATTCTCTGAACGAGCAGTTAGATCAGGCTAATCGACTGATATCTAGGCAGGAAGAAACAATACAGACTCAAAAGGATTTAATTTCTACACAAAAGTTATTGATAGAGGCCCTATCTGATAAAAAATAGAAACACATCACTTGGTATTGAACGTGTAGGCTTAGCCAATGACGGGTACGGAAAAATTCACAAACCAATGAAAGCTTAAGTAAATTCGCTAAGGTAATTTTCGTTGCCAGCCGTAAACATAAAGATATGACACCGAAAATTGGACCTCAAGTGTACCCAATAAGAAAAATCCTACATGAAAATGATGATACCGGTTTTTACCCCTATCAAGTGTATGCTTTAGCAAAAATATTACAAATAAAACCAAGTCAACTTTTTGACTACTTCCACGGCGATGACGAGCGACCAATAATTGGGTTAAGCTAAGCCAGCCAAAAAAAATGGAGAAGCAGACATAAAAAAATATTTTTATTTTTCCAATTCCAAAAAATTATTCCTATATTAGATTAGCCTGTTGAAATATATCAACATCTAGCGAAGCGGCTTAATCTATTAGGACGCTTTATTATTAACGATAAGGTTTTTTCATATATTTAGTTTAAAAAGGCACTCCTCTTTTATCAGCAATGAAAGGGGAGTTTTTTTGACCATATAGCATCCTTAAAATGAAAAGCCACTCCCTTCCGGAAATGGCTCAAAATAAATATCTATAAACTTTAAAAGTATTTGATTACAGTTTTTCGATTTCTTCGATAGAAAGACCGGTTCCTTTAGCAATATCAGCAATAGGTAAACCCATTTTCTTAAACTCTAGTGCAATGGCAATAGCTTCTTCACGCTTACCTTTTTCAATACCAGTCTTAAGACCTTTTTCAATGCCTTTCTGAATTCCTTTTTTTTCAGCTTTATCTAATAAATATTCTTGAGTGCCCATTGTATCGCTCCTTCCTATTTTTGATTTAATTTCTTGTTCAAATATACTTAAAACTTCCTCATTATCAAAACTTACGTAGTAAGTAAGGAAATCATATAGCCCCTGTCGGGTATCCTTATCCATCTTCCTTTTCATCATCTCATCATACAGATCATGTTTTATTTCTTTCAGTCCATCATCGGTCACTTTCTTGTTTACTACAGCCAAAAGTGCAGTAAGGACAATCACTGAAAATGGATTCTCATTTGCTCGCAATTCCGATTCTTCCTGATCGAGGATCTTATAGCTATTAAAATCGTAGCGTAATGAAGTTCCCATAAACTCCTGGCTATATACCACTGGTCGATAGCCTTTGTTTTCATCTGCCAAAATTGCAATAGCTGTAATTGGAACTTTGTAACGATCCCATATTCTATAAAAATAGCGAAACAT